>CANFGA010000120.1 GCA_947446335.1 Oxalobacteraceae bacterium
TGGCCTTTTTTCTGCAGCATGATTTCAAGCACACGCCGCATTTTCGGTTCATCGTCCACCACCAGAATGTGTCTGTCTCTCATTGTTGCCTCGTTTGATTGCGCGGAAGCCGGATGCGAAACAATGCACCGCCCAACCGGCTTTCTGCCGCCTCGATATCACCGCCATGGGCGACAATGATCTGCTGGACGATGGCCAGTCCGAGTCCGATGCCACCTTCACGTTTAAAAAAGAATGCTTCGAACACCCGTGCCCGCTCCGCAGGATCGATGCCAGGTCCGTCGTCGGCAATCTCGATATGTAAATTGCGCGCGTCGGCGCGTACGGCCACCTCAATCAAACCGCCGTTCTGGAGTATTTGCAAGCCATTCATCAGCAAGTTCAGCAGCACTTGCGTCATCTGTTCTTCATCGCATTCGATGACCGGATCGAAGGCCTGCAAACTGGCACTGACGGCTACCTGTTTCTTCGCCGCCTGGGCCGACAGCATCGCGATGCTGTAGTTGACCAGGTCGTGCATATCCACTTGCCCGTATGACGGAATCCGGGGCCGGGCCGTGTCGAGCATGGCCGATACCAGACGATTCAAACGCTCGGTCTCGCTGTCGATGAAGCCGACCAGTTCCAACCCTTCGACGCTGATGTCCGACTCGCGCTGCAGCATCTGGGCCGATGAACGGATGATCCCGAGAGGGGTTCTGACTTCGTGGGCGATGATCGCCGCCATCTCGCCTACCACGGCAAGCTTGGACGCACGCACCAGATTTTGCTGCGACAGATCGATGTCGCGCACCATTTGCACAAAGGCCAGACTCAGCTCACCCACCTCACCGCCACCGGCAATCGGCGGTGCCAGCACCACCTTGTTGCGCATGTAACTGCGCGTCAAACTCGTCAGGGCAACGATCGGGCGCGCAATCTCTCTACTGACCCAGGCAGCCATGCACAAGGTCAGTAATACAATCACGCCCAGCAAAGCGAGAAAAATTTGGCCCATCCGCTGCACCGGGGCTAGTGCCTGGTCGACCGGCTGAATGACCAGCGTGGTCCAGCCGAAGCTGGCAACATCGGCATAGCCGCGCGACATGGCGACCCCGATGATGACATCGGAGTGGGACAGCGGCGCACCGGAGCGTACCGCCACCGCCCCGCCAGCGTGGCGCCAATCAGCCAGCCGCAGGTCGGGAAAGTCGCTGCGCCCGCGCAATGCCTTGGACGCAGCGATCAAGCGCCCATCCCGGTCGAGTATCGCCAACATCCGTCCGCCGCTGGCGGCTTGATCGAGGATCTTGTCGAGCGCGCGCCAATCGAGCGTCAGCCGCAACTGTCCCAGCGTGCCGGCGGTAAAGGCGGCTGGAATCGGAATGCGCATCACGGCGCTCGGACTATCTTTCCGCTCCGGCATTTCCAATTGAACATTTACTCCGGAAAGAGGGATGTCGAGCCAGGATGGCTTGCTCTGAACCCGCTGTCCGACCAGTTCAACTGCGCTGCTGCTGATGATACGACCGGTTGTATCGACGCAAGACAAATTGAGATAAACATCACGATAGCCACTCTGTAAATCAGCCAGAAGGCGCGACAGACGCTTATCCACATCATGGATCTGCATGTCTTGCATGATATCGAGGCGGCTCCAGGTGGCGGCATTTTGCAGGCGCTCGAACATCGTACTATCGATGTCAGCAGCGATTCCGGCAGCCTGCACTGTCAAATTGCGCTCGATTTCCGCCTGGACTGCCTCACTCGCCTTGACAAAAGCCAGGCTAGCCAGAACGATGGCGGGTATCAGACCGACGCAGAGAAATGCGGTGAGGAGTGTCTTGCGAATGGTCACAGTAGGATAAGCGCCAATGAATACCAGGAATCGAAATGACAGCGAGCAAAGCGAGCGAGTATACGGAGAAACTACACCCGGCCACCATTTTTTTTCTACACAGCCGCAGCAATTGACCGCAATGCGCCGTTTGCGCGTATCCGGCTTCCACCTTGCAGCCACAGTTTGCCTGCTCATCATGGCGAGCCAGGCCTCAGCCGAGGCCTGGCCCATCCCGGGAACTGGCTTGAGTCTGGGCGGCTACGCAACTGTCAGCGCCGATGACAGAGGAAGCCTGCCACCGCGACTGGCTATCGATAATGCCAGCCTGCTGCTGTGGTGGCAAGGCGAAGGACGTTGGAAGGTTTTTTCCGAATTCGATACAGAAAATGTGCTCCGATCCCATTCTCCCGAGATGGATGACGAGCCCCGTTATCTGGCGCTGGAACGGCTCTATATTGACTATGCATTGAGCGATACAAGTAGTATCCGGGCGGGGAAATTTCTGACACCGATCGGGCGCTGGAATCTGATACACGCCACACCGCTGGTATGGACCACATCGCGTCCCTTGGTCACGACGGAGGTATTTCCGGACAATGTCACGGGGCTGATGGCCAGCGGCACACTGACACTAGCTGGAAAGAGCGTGGAGTATTCGGTCTATGGATCCAATGGTCGGGAATTGCGACCAAACCCGAAACTCGACACCTTCGATCACGCACTCGGCGCGCACCTGTCAATTCCGATCATGACCAACGCCCAACTTGGCGTTTCCTATGCCTCCTTCGATCAGAAAAAAAGGCAGGGTGAGCGAAAACAACTGCTGGGAGCCGATCTGACATGGTCGCGCGATCGTTATGAAATCAGCGCCGAGGGCGTTTACCGCTTCACCGACAATGGCAGCTCATGGGATAAAAAGGGCATGTTCGCGCAACTGGTCGTCCCGCTGTCCGACCAGCTGTATGCCGTTGGCCGCTATGAATCGTTTCGTGAAGCGAACAAGGGCGCTGGCACGCAATTATGGATCAGTGCACTGAACTATCGCATCAGGCCAGCCGTCGTCCTGAAGGCGGAATGGATCGCCGGACGCGCGCAGACCATGGGTCGCAGCACAGGATTTGTCTCTTCGCTCAGTTTCTTGTTCTGATTTTTGCATGCGATCGATTCCATCCCCGCTGCCAGTCTTACTGCTCAGCTTTGCACTTTTTTCCTCGGCTGCAATCGCCATCGAGCGCTCATTTGCCGTCATCGTCGGTCCGGGCGTCACAGAGCACCACTTGACACGCGAATCGGTATCGAGCATCTTCAAGCGCAAACAAAATCACTGGCACACTGGCCTACGCATACAGCCAGTCAACTTGCCGTCAACCAACCCGCTGCGACGTCTGTTTTCGCAAACTATTCTGGGAGCAGCGCCGGAGGCATTCGAAGACTATTGGCATCAAATGTATTTCCAAGGCGAACTACCGCCGCATGTCGTCGCATCGGAAGAAGCCGTCATCCTGTTCGTCAACAGCACCCCTGGTGCCATCGGCTACATCTCAGGATGCATCCCCATCGGCCGGGTCAATGTCGCACTGATGGTCGGCGGCTTGCCTATGTGCGTCAAATAATGCGGTACTTCACCGCAAGATTAGTCAACAAAATTTGCAGGGCCAGACCGCTCAAATGGTTCTCAATCATTGCATGTCAGCACCACTCTCTCTCAACATAGCCATCTTCCACACGATTTCGAATGAAAGACATGTTGGGCATGAGTATTGCATTACAAAAAATTAAATTTCCGTATCGGACATGGCTGAGCGCTTAGTTAGCATGGTTAATTACAAAAGCTCTGCAGGTGTGTTTGTAACGGGTACAGCATGACAACGCCATCAGGCCTTGAAGTGCGTCATTGACGCCAATATAAAAATAATCATGCTGACAAACCATTCAGTCTTATCCGATTCCGAGCTGGTCACCGCTCACACGACGCCATCTTGCCGAAGCGTCCCTTCCATATCCCAGCCCATGCCGGTCTCCATCACACTGATCCAGACTTCTTTTATCGCTGGCAATATCGAAGCCAATGTGGCACGCATCGGCGTTTTTCATCAGATGGCGGCGATCGCAAAGGCCGATCTGGTAGTCTTTTCGGAAATGGCGCTCAGCGGCTATTCGCCCGAAGACTTGATGCTCAACAGCACATTTCAAGACAGCGCCATGCGCGCCGTCGAGCAATGCGCGGCGTTGACGAAAACCGGTCCGGCCATCTTGCTGGGGGCATTGTGGCGCGACGGGGATGATCTGCATAACGCGGCTTTCCTGATCGAGAACGGCCAGATTATCCGGCGCCAGTACAAGCACCATCTGCCCAATTACGGCGTATTCGATGAACGACGCTACTTTGCCGCCGGCCCGATGCCTGCTCCGGTTGAGTGGCGAGGGATCAAGCTCGGTGTGCTCATTTGCGAAGACCTGTGGTTTCCCGATGTCTGCGCCGCTCTGGCGCAGGGCGGCGCCGAACTGCTCATCGCCATCAACGCGTCACCGTTTGAAACGGGCAAGGCGCGTGCGCGGGAGCAAGTTGCAGCGTTGCGCGCAGGCGAAACCGGCTTGCCGCTGCTGTATGTGAACCAGATTTGCGGCCAGGATGAGCTTGTGTTCGATGGCGCCAGCTTTGTGTTGGACCGGCAAGGCATGCCGACGGCACGCCTGCACGCCTTGCGCGAAGATATCGAACTGGTGCGATTGCAAAAAAAATCTGGTTTGTGGGAACCGCTGCCGGGCAATCTCAAGCCCATGCAAGGCGATATCGAACTGACCTATCGCGTGATCATGCTCGGTTTGCATGATTTCGTGACGCGCAATGGTTTTGCAGGCGTGGTGCTGGGAATGTCCGGCGGCATGGACTCGGCGCTGGCGGCGGCGCTGGCAGTCGATGCACTGGGAGCCGATCGGGTGCGCCTTGTGATGATGCCCTCGCCTGTCACCTCCCGCGACAGCATCGACGATGCCGCCGCATGCGCGCAGCGGCTCGGCGTGCGGCTAGATACGGTGCCGATAGAACCCGGCATGCAGGCATTTGAAGCGATGATGGGCAGCATGTTTGACGGCGAAGTGTCGCCTCTGGCGCTCGGAGAGAACCAGACCCGGGTGCGCGCCGGCATATTGCTGGCGATCAGCGCCAGGGAACATCTGTTGTTGCTCAACACCGGCAACAAATCGGAGATGGCGACCGGCTTCACCACGATCTACGGCGACCTGTGCGGCCATTACGCGGTGCTCAAAGACGTCTACAAAACCACCGTCTACGAGCTTGCCGCGTGGCGCAATACGCAAGGCGATGTCATAGCGCAGCGCATTTTCACGAAGGCGCCGTCGGCCGAGCTCTATCCCGGCCAGACCGACCAGGACACGTTGCCGCCCTATCCTGAACTCGATGCCATATTGCGCCAACTGGTCGAGCAACGGTGCGATATCGACGAGGTGGTGGCGCAAGGTCATGCACGGAAAACGGTCGAGCAAGTGAGCGCCATGCTGTATGCGGCGCAGTACAAGCGCCACCAGGCACCGCCAGGCGTGAAGGTTGGCACTATGTCATTCCAGCGCGATTGGCGCTATCCGATCACCAATGGCTGGCATGTGATGCAACACAATCAAGCTGTGACGCGCCTGACGGACGCCGGGCGCACGATCGATAATCTGAGGTTATAAGTCCAAGCTATCAGGAATTCTAATTATTTTATTTGTTTCTGAAGATACCTTAAATTTGTAAAAAATGTTTCCTAAAAATCACGGTAAACTCGAAGGAGAAAATTATGGCGTCAAGTATTTCGCTGAAAGTGAATGGAGTTGTTCACCAGGTCCAGGTGAGCGATCCAGGCATGCCGTTGTTATGGGTTTTGCGCGATATCCTGGGGCTCACTGGCACAAAATATGGGTGCGGGATCGAAGTCTGTGGTGCCTGCACGGTCTTGATCAACAATCAGCGCGAACACTCGTGCGTGGTTGACGTCGGCTCGGTCAGCGGCAAATCGATCGTCACGATCGAAGGACTTGCCAATGATGCTGACGGCAAGAAGGCCCAGGCTGCCTGGATCGCCAACCAGGTTCCGCAGTGCGGATATTGTCAGCCCGGGATGTTGATGGCCTGTACCGCAGCCATCAAAGGCGGACATCACGGCAATGAAATCGCCAGTGAAATGCCGCATCTTTGCGTGTGCGGTACTTACCCGCGGATACGCACCGCCATCCAAAACCTGTAATGCAATCGGAGACATCATGCAGATGAAATCAGACAATATGGAACAGCACACTAAAGCAGAGGCCAGTCTGGTCCCGGTCGATGCAGGTCGGCGTGAATTCCTGGTCAGGGCGGCGGCCGGTGGTGGATTGATGGTCGGTGCGGGATGGCTGGGCGTGGGTGGCGAGGCCATCGCACAATCGACGACAGTCTCGCAAAATATCAATGCCTGGATCATCGTGGCAAGCGACGACACCGTGACGGTGCAAGTCCCGGTCACGGAAATGGGGCAGGGAACCAGCACCGGCCTGGCACAGATCGCAGCCGATGAGCTCTGCCTGGCCTGGAACAAGATCAAGGTCATCCATGCGCCGGTTGATCCGGTGCATGGCGGGACCAATGCCGGGGTCTACGGTCGGTTCACCGGTGGCAGTCTCGGAATTCGATTGTTTTCGCCAACCATCCAGCAAGCTGCCGCGAACGCGAGGCAATTGCTGCTGATGGCTGCCGCCAGCATCTGGCGCGTCGATGTGTCGACCTGCTCGGCCAGGCTTGGCGTCATCAGTTGTGGTACCGGAACGTCCTTGAAGTCAGTCACCTATGGCAAGGTTGCCGCAACTGCTGCAACGCTGCGTCTTGCTGCCAACGTCGCGCTGAACCAGACTCCGAAAGTCTTCACCGGCACTGCCGCGCAACGGCTCGACATTCCAGCGAAGGTCGATGGCAGCGCCAAGTTCGGCATCGATATATTCATCCCGGGCATGCTGTTCGCGGCGGTGAAACACTGTCCGACCATCGGCGGTACGGTTGGCTCTGTAGGCAGCAACCCCGCTGCAGCGATTGCCACAGTCAGGGTCGGCGGCGCCGGCACTACCGGTGCGGCAGGCTACCGCGCGCCGACCGGCGTTGCAGTGGTCGCCGTCACAACCTGGGATGCGATGCAGGCGGCAAAACGCCTGGCGGTCAACTGGGTACTTCCGATCGACTTGAATGCGATCGATTCTGCTGCGATCAGCGCGCGCGCAGCAGCTTTGATGAGCACTGGCACTCCCCAGAATGCCGAATCGATCAACGGCTCTGCGGTTGCCGCCGGGCTCGCAGCGGGGCGTGCAATTTCGGTGCAATACGCAGTACCTTATCTGGCACATGCTGCGCTGGAACCGCTCAGCTGCACGGTACGTTTTACTCCGGGAACGTCGGGAACGCCGGCGCGATGCGAGGTGTGGGCGCCGACCCAGGTTCCCGATGCCACCTACCGGACTGCAACGAGCTTGTGCCCGGCCGGCACGATCATCAGCATGGTCAACACCTTGTCCGGCGGCGCATTTGGCCGCAAACTCGAGCTCGATTACATCATTGAAGCGATTCAGGTCGGGCTGGCATGCCCGGGCAAACCGGTCAAGCTGACCTGGTCGCGCGAAGAGGATTTTGCCAACGACCATTTTCGGCCGATGGCGCTCACGGCGATCCAGGCTGCAGCGTCGACGACGACCGGCAAAATCACTGGCTGGAAAAACCGCATCGTCACACCCTCGATTTCGGTTGCCAAGGGGGGCGATCCGAGTCAAGTCGACAGCTCTGCTGTGGAGGGCGCCGTCGGGCTGCCCTATGCGATGACGCCAAAACTGGTCGAGTTTGTCCGCCACGATGCAGCTATCCCGGTCGGGTATATACGCTCTGTCGGTTTCACCTTCAATACGTTCGCGGTGGAGTGCGCGATGGATGAATTGGCTGCCAGCATAGGCTGGGATCCGATCCAGTTTCGCTTGAATAATCTTGCCGATGCCCGGATGATCAATGTCCTCAAGACCTTGAAGTCGCTGTCGAACTGGGGCGCGCCCGCCCGAGGTAGCGCACAGGGAGTGGCCATCATGAACGGTTTCGGGAGCTACGTCGGGCAAGTTGTCGAACTGACGGTGGATGCATCCAAAAATATACGCGTGAGCAAGGTGACGGCCGTCATCGATTGCGGTGTGGCAATCAACCCGGACGCGATCAAGGCCCA
>CANFGA010000121.1 GCA_947446335.1 Oxalobacteraceae bacterium
CGGCACCTTCGCCGTCGTGCTGACGCTGGTGGAACGATCCGGCTTGCCGATCAATCCTCAAACCACGCTGTATCTGGTGGTGCTCGAACTGCCGGCCATCCTCGTCATGCTGTGGTTCCACCGCCGCCAAAGCGCTGCCGGCAGCGCAGCAAACAGTAAAGAAAAAGCAGACAACAACATCTTGCGCGAAGCATTGACCAGCCGCGGCGTACTGCTGCTGGGCGGCGGTGTTCTGATCGGCTACCTGTACGGCCCGGTCGGACTGGCTTCACTGAAACCGATCTTGCTCGACGGCTTCAACACGATGCTGGCGTTGTTTTTGCTGGAAATGGGATTGTGCACCGCCAAAGTCTGTTCGCCGCTGCCATTCAAGCACTGGCGCTTGATGCTGTTCGCCGCCGTGATGCCCTTTGCGCTGGCTTGGGTCGGGATCGCCGCTGCGCTGGCGCTGAGCTTGCCTGCTGGTAGCGCGGTGGTGCTGGCCAGCTTGACCGCGAGCGCCTCGTATATCGCCGCACCGGCAGCGATTCGGGCCGCAATTCCAAATGCCAATATCGGACTGGCCATGCTGGCTGCGCTGGGCATCACCTTTCCCGTGAACGTGGTGATCGGTTTGCCGATCTACCAACAATGGGTCCAACTGTTTTATTAGTCTGAAAATTTGATAGGGAAATCGACATGACACCAAAAATTGCCATCGTGATGGGATCGAAAAGCGACTGGGCTACCTTGTCTTGCGCCAGCGAGTTGTTGACCCAGTTTCAAGTCGAATGGCACGCGGAAGTGGTCTCGGCGCATCGCACACCCGAACGCCTGTTCAGTTTTGCCAGCAATGCCAAGGCGAACGGGATCGCGGTGATCATCGCCGCTGCCGGTGGCGCAGCCCACCTGCCGGGGATGGTGGCGGCGCTCACGCCGTTGCCGGTGCTCGGGGTGCCGGTCCAGAGCAAAGTCTTGAACGGCATCGACAGCCTGCTGTCGATCGTGCAAATGCCGAAAGGGGTCGCCGTGGGTACCCTGGCCATTGGCAGCGCAGGCGCCTTCAATGCCGCCTTGCTGGCGGTGCAGATTCTGGCGTTGCAAGACCCGGCGCTGGGCGCCCGGCTCGATCTGTGGCGGGCCGCTCAGACCCAAGCCGTGTTGGCCGACCATGCAATCGGCGGCGCGCCGTGAAGGTCGCGGTGCTGGGAAACGGGCAACTGGGCGCCATGCTGCAGCAAGCGGGCCAGCGCATCGGCATCGATGTACGCTTGCTCGATGTCGATGGCGCAGTGTTGTCAGGTCAGTTGCCCGATGCAGTGCCCGATCCCTGGCTCGACGCAAACGTGCGCATCACGGTCGAGCGCGAGCATTGGCCCGACAATCGATGGACAGCCGCGCTGCAGCGCCACCCTGGCTGGCTCAATGGCGCAGCGTTGGCGGTGCTGTCGAATCGGATACGTCAAAAGAGCTTGCTGGACCAACTCGGCTTGCCGACAGCGCCGTGGTGCGTTGCGCGTGTAGGGATGACGCAGGCGGCATTGCACCAACAATTGGGGCCAGACATCTTTCTCAAGCGCGCCACCGGCGGCTATGACGGGCGCGGCCAGCAGCGCTTGAAGGCCGGTTGCGACAGTGACTTTTCGGCCTGGGCCGACGATGCCGTCGCCGAGCAAGCGATCGGTTTTGACACTGAAGTATCGATCATCGGCGCGCGTGGCCACGATGGCCAGATCGTCTGTTACCGCCTCACCGAAAACCGGCACGACAACGGTGTCTTGATGATCAGTCTGAGCCAGGAAGGCCGGTTCGACCATCTGCAAAGCAAGGCCGAGCAGATACTGCAGCGCGTGATGCAGCATCTCGATTATGTCGGCGTCATGGCGATCGAGTGCTTTGTGGTGGGCGATGAGTTGCTGATCAATGAAGTGGCGCCACGGGTCCACAACTCGGGACACTGGACGCAGGCTGGCGCATCGATCAGCCAGTTTGAATTGCATTTGCGCGCCGTCTGCGGCTTGCCTTTGCCGCAGCCACGGCAAGGCGGCTGCAGCATGATGATCAATTTGCTGGGACTTGACTATGATCCGAAGTGGATCAGCGATGGGGCATCGCAGCTGCATTGGTATGGCAAACGATGGCAACCGGGCCGCAAGATGGGGCATGTCAACGGCTGGCATCTCGATGCGGCGTCGCTCGCCCCCTGGCTCACCGGGCTGGAACTTCCCGATGCGTATCAGGGCGCTCGCGAGTGGGCATTGGCCAGGCTCGCGCCGGCGTCAGCCTGCAGCGAGCCGACACAACGATGACTTACGGAATCAACCGCTGGGTCCGCAACTGTGCAAACAGATCGGTGAACGATTCCTCGCTGGCCTGGTAGCCGGTGAAACCGAGCTTGCGGCTGCGCGTCATGTCGGTCATCACTTCGATCGGGCGCCCCAGATCGAGATCGGTATGCCATGGCGATGCCAGGCGGCTCAGGTCCGCTTCGATCAAGCCATGCTGCTGCGCCATTTTTTGCCACAGTGCGGCGTCGCCTGCCATCGCCTGCTCCAAAGGCTTGACGGTACCGTCGAAACCCGCCGCTTCGACGCCGAACCAGTCGGCCAGACGACCCCACAGCCATTGCCAGCGAAATACGTCACCATTGACGGTGTTGAAGGCGGTGTTGTGCGCCGCCAGGGTATCGGCCGCCCATTCAAGCTGGCTGGCCAATTGGCGCGCATCGGTGATGTCGGACAACCCTTCCCACTGGGCTTGCGAACCTGGCCATTGGAACGGGCGCCCGGTTTCCTTGCAAATCGAGGCATAGACCGCCAGCGTGGTCCCCATGTTCATCGCGTTGCCAACTGCCTGGCCGATCATCGTGTGCGGCCGGTGCACGTTCCAGCTGAAGCCATCGCGCTTGGCGGCCGCATACAGCTCGTCTTCTTGCTCGTAATAGAAATTTTCCACAGCCAGGCGCGGCTGCTCTTCGCGCAGCGGGGTCTCGGGCAGTGTGCCGGTGCTGGCGTAAGCCTCGAACGGCCCCAGATAATGCTTCAGGCCGGTCACCAAGGCCACATGGCGCACCGATTTTTTCGGCGCCAGCGCGGCGAGCACATTGCGCACCATCAAGCCATTGACGCGGATGTTTTCCGCTTCAGTGGCCTGGCGCATCCAGGCGGTGATGAAGACATTGCTGGGCGCGACGTCGGCCAGCGATGCTTGCAAGCTGGCAGGATCGAGCAAGTCGGCCGCTACCGGCAGCAAGCCGGGAACGTTTTGCAAAGGTTTGCGCGCCAGGCCGTGGACTTTCCAGCCGTCAGCGATCAATCGTGTTGCCAGGTTGCTGCCGCCGATGCCGCTTGCACCTACTATCAGGGCTGTTTTTTGCATGCTCGATTCTCCAGTGCTTGTATAAAGGAAACAGTCTACTATGGAATCACAATCCGATAAACCCGGTTTCAATCGCCACTTAGTAGAGCCCATGTCCACAATAAAACAACATGATCCGATAGGCGGCATCGCCATCTTTGTCGCTGCGGCGCGCGCCGGCAGCTTCACCGCCGCCGCCGAACGGCTCGGCATCACCAAGTCGGCGGTCGGCAAAAGCATTGCGCGACTCGAGCAGCGCCTCGCCATCAAGCTGTTCCATCGGACCACTCGCAAGATTGCCTTGACGGTGGATGGCGCCGCCTATTTCGCCAGTTGTGCGCAGGCGCTCGATGGCTTGCTGGAAGCCGAACTGGCCTTGCAAAACGGACACAGCACGCCCAGCGGCCGATTGCGCATCGACATGCCGGCCGCCTTCGGGCGCGGCGTGATCTTGCCGATCTTGTCCGAAATCGCGCAGCAACATCCCGCCTTGAACTTGACGTTGACCTTTACCGACAATCTGGTCGATCCGATCGAGGAAGGAATCGACTTGCTGATCCGCTTTGGCGAGATCAAGGATAGCAGCGGTCTGGTCGCCACCTTGCTCAGCAGCCAGCGCGAAATCATCTGCGCCGCGCCGGCCTATCTGGCGCGCAAGGGCGTGCCGCAATCGATAGACGATCTGCAGCAGCACGATTGCATCGTCGGCTATCGCCGCCACACGGCGATGAAATGGCGCGCCATCGATGGACAAGGACAAACAGTGCCATTTGCACCGCCGCCGACCCATGAAGTGGGTGATGGCGACGCGGTGCTGGCGATGGCGCTGGCCGGCTGCGGCCTGTGCCAATTGACCTCTTTTCTGGTCAGGCCGGCGCTGCAAAGCGGTGCCCTGGTCAGCGTGCTCGACCAATTCTCGACCTGCAAGACCAACATTTACGCGGTGTGGCCACAAACGCGCCATTTGCTGCCCAAACTGCGCTGCGTGATCGACGCCTTGAAAGCGAAGGCGGCGCAGGGTTGCCTGAGCTAACTCGCAGCCAAGAAGCCGATGGCGTTGCCACCTTGCTCCAGAGATGCAAGCGGGGTTACACTCCGGCAGCGCATCAAGGCTGCAACACGCATGAGAGCTTGGCATCGAAAAGCGTCGGCATGAAGCTTGTTGTTCATAAAGCTGGCTCAGATTCATCTCCAACCACCCGGATTCACCGACAGGATATCGACATGCAGGCTCGCCCTCCCCTGAAAAAAACACCCTTTCTCAATTTCATCGCCTTCATGCTCGCTTTCGGATGGGAAGGACCGGTCATTTTTTCGATCGGATTGGGCCACGGTTCGACGCTGGAAATGGCGATTGGCCTGGTATTCACGGCTTTCTTCTGGGGCATGTTCGGCCTCAAGCTGCTGCTCGAAGTCGTCAAGCATGTCTTCAGATGGAAGTCGCCAGCCAAGGCGCGCGACCAATAAGGCACTCTTGTCTGTTCGTGCCGCAGCCATTTCGTGGTGCGGCACCTGCTTGACCATCCTTGCACCCTTCTGCTGCAGCCGCAACGCCACCCATCCGGGTGCGCATGCAAGTCCCTCTGTTTCCCTTGTAAAGCAAAATACGATAACTTGTAGGACAAATCCTTGACTATGTAAGGATTTCCTATTGACAACTCATGCTCTGCGCGTGCACTGTGCAGTCACGCCCTGTTTTATATAAATAAACAACACTCGTTGCCGGCGCGCCAATACCATGGCAAGCCAAGGTGACTTGATGAGACAAAAAAGGAATTCAGTTTGAACCAGACCCTACTCTCCCTCCTGGCCTTTGCGCCACTTGTACTGGCGGCCGTGCTGCTGGTCGGATTCAATTGGCCAGCCAAGCGCGCCATGCCGGTGGTCTTTGGCGTGACGGCGCTGATCGCATTGACTGCCTGGGACATGTCCATGAACCGGGTCCTGGCGTCGAGCTTGCAAGGCTTGATTCTGACCGGATCGATACTGTGGATCATTTTCGGCGCCATCTTGCTGCTCAATACCTTGAAGCATTCCGGCGCCATCACGTCGATCCGCAGCGGTTTCGCCGGCATCAGCCCGGATCGCCGAGTCCAGGTCATCATCGTGGCCTGGCTGTTTGGCTGCTTCATCGAAGGCGCTTCCGGCTTCGGCACGCCGGCCGCCGTGGCGGCGCCGTTGCTGGTGGCGCTAGGGTTTCCGGCGCTGGGCGCCGTCATGCTGGGGATGATGGTGCAATCGACGCCGGTCTCCTTTGGCGCGGTCGGCACCCCGATCGTGGTCGGCGTGGCAGGCGGCCTGGACCGGGCCGGCATCACCGACAGCCTGATCGCCAATGGCTCGAACTGGGATACCTTTTATCGCTTGATCACGTCGGAAGTGGCGCTCACCCATGCCATCATCGGCATTCTGATGCCACTGTTCATGTGCGTAATGCTGACGCGCTATTTCGGACGCAACAAGTCGTGGACCGAAGGCTTGGCCGTGGCGCCCTTCGCCGTTTTTGCCGGCCTCGCTTTCGTGATTCCCTATGCCGCAGCAGGCGTCTTCCTGGGCCCGGAATTCCCGTCGATGATCGGTGCGCTGGTGGGCCTGGTGATCGTGGTGCCGGCCGCCAAGGCAGGTTTTCTGATGCCCAAGACCACGTGGGACTTTGCCCCGGCCAAGGATTGGCCGGTGGCCTGGATGGGCAGCATCGAAATCAAACTCGATAACTTATCAGAAAAATTGCCGATGTCGATAGGCCTGGCCTGGTTGCCGTACGTGCTGCTGGCGGCGCTGCTGGTGTTATCGCGTGTCAATGCCGACGTCAAGGCCTTCTTCATGAACAACCTGGTTCTGGGCTGGAGCAACATCATGGGCGAGACCGGCGTCTCGGGCAGCATCGAATTTCTTTACCTGCCAGGGGGCATCATGGTGCTGGTGGTGCTGGCCACGTTCGCGCTGCAAAAGATGACTGCTGGCAAAATGGTGGCGGCCATCTCGGAATCGTCGCGCACGCTGCTGGGCGCCGGCTTTGTCCTCATTTTCACGATTCCGATGGTGCGCATCCTGATCAACTCGGGCGTCAACATGGCGGATCTGCCATCGATGCCGAGGGCGATGGCCGAACTCGTTGCCAGCAGCGTGGGCAGCGTCTATCCCTTCTTTGCCGCATCGGTCGGCGCGCTGGGCGCCTTCATCGCCGGTTCGAACACGGTATCGAATCTGATGATGGCGCAGTTCCAGTTTGACACCGCCCACCTGATCGGCGTTTCCAGCGCGATGCTGATCGCCTCGCAAGCGGTGGGCGCCGCCGCCGGCAACATGATCGCCATCCACAACATCGTGGCCGCGTCTGCCACCGTCGGCTTGCTGGGGCGCGAAGGTGAAATCTTGCGCCTGACCATCATCCCGACCATCTATTACCTGATCATGGCCGGCTTGATCGCGATGATCTCGGTCTATGTGCTCGGCATCAGCGACCCATTGATGTTGCCCGCGGTGCTCAGAAACTAGTTCGAGCGATCGGCTTGAGTCGTCGTTGAGCAACAAGCCTCGATCGAACCATGAAAAAACCCCGCCGAGTTCACACTCGGCGGGGTTTTTCACAAGGGTGCGCCCTGCTCTACGCTGCCAGCGCCGGATAGTCGGTGTAGCCGACATGGTCGACGCCATTGGAATTGTAGAAAGTGGCCGGTTGCGGCGCATTCAGCGGCGCACCGAGCTTGAAGCGCTGCGGCAAGTCAGGGTTGGCGATGAACAACAGGCCGAACGCGATCGCGTCGGCGTCGCCTGATGCCAGCACTTGTTGGGCGCTCTCGGCAGTCATCTTTTCATTGGCGATGTAGACGCCGCCAAAGATTTTTTTCAATTGCGGGCCGAGGCTATCGTCGCCCAGCGCTTCGCGCGCGCAGATGAAGGCGATGCCGCGCTGGCCCAGTTCTTTTGCCACATAGCCAAAAGTAGCCAGCGGATCGGCGTCACCCATGTCGTGCGCATCGCGACGCGGTGCCAGATGCATCCCGACCCGCCCTGCGCCCCAGACTTTGACGCAGGCATCGGTCACTTCCAGCATCAGTCTGGCCCGGTTTTCGATGGATCCACCGTAGGCGTCAGTGCGCACATTGGTGCTGCTTTGCAAAAACTGGTCGAGCAGATAACCGTTTGCACCGTGGATTTCGACGCCGTCGAAACCGGCGCTCTTCGCATTTTCAGCGCCCTTGCGAAATGCGGCCACGACTTCGCCGATTTCATCCAACGTCAGCGCGCGCGGCGTGACATAGTCGCGCAGCGGGCGCAGCAAGCTGACATGGCCGTTGGCGGCGATCGCGCTCGGCGCCACCGGCAACTCGCCACCGAGCAAACTCGGATCCGAGATCCGGCCAACATGCCACAACTGCATGAAAATCCGGCCGCCGGCTGCGTGCACCGCATCCGTCACAGCGCGCCAGCCGGCCACCTGCTGCTCGGACCAGATGCCGGGCGTGTCTTCGTAACCGACGCCATCGGGCGTGACGATGGTGCCTTCGGTCAAGATCAAGCCGGCCGAGGCGCGCTGCACGTAATATTCGGTCATCAAGGCATTGGGCACCCGGTAGCCGCCGACGGCGCGCGCGCGCGTCAACGGCGCCATGATGATGCGGTTAGGCAAGTCAAGATCGCCGACGCGGATAGGGTCAAATAATGTAGTCATGAAAACCTTTCAGTGA
>CANFGA010000122.1 GCA_947446335.1 Oxalobacteraceae bacterium
TGGAGCGCCACGCGAACAGCCATTCCTGCTCCGGCGCTTCGAGCGCGGTCTTGGTGAAGGTGGCGCCGAGCGCGGCGCGCACGCCGTATTCGACCGCGCCATCGATGCCAGCCCAGTTCGGCAAGGTGCGCTGCACCGCGCGGTGCAGGCGCTCGCCGAATTCTTCACTGTTGTGGATGATCAGGCAGCAGTCGGCTGGCGCCAGCAAGTCGAACAATTTTTTGTCCCAGGCCTGCGAAAAGCTGAGCGTGAGGCAATTGGCAGCCGGCGTCAGGCGAAATTGTCCCAGCGTAAGCGCCAGTTCAAGATCGCTGCGCAAGCCGTAGCGATGCAGGGTCGGGGGGCGTTGATAGTCATGCATGCTGAACTCTATACGGTAAGGGGCGACGGTGCGAAAAACAGCAGGTGCTGCAGCCAGCAGTATACAGCGATCGGCAAGCACCGTGGCAGCAGGTGCCAGGCGGCGCAACTCAGTCGAACCGCCGCCGCTTGAATTGTTCGGTGGCCGCCACCAGCGCTTGCGCAATCCCGGTTTCTAGCGCGCCGTGGCCGGCGTCGTCCACCATCTGCAGGCGGGAACCGGGCCAGGCCTGGTGCAGGCGCTGCGCCGACAGCGGCGGACAGATCATGTCATAGCGGCCCTGCACGATGGCAGCAGGCAAATGCTGGATCCGCGCGATCTGCGCAATGAGCTGATCCTCGTCCAGAAAAGCGTGATTGACCATGTAGTGCGCTTCGAGGCGGCCCAGCGCCAGATCGAAGCCATCATCGCTCGCTTCTTCCGGTTGCGGCAACAGATGCACGCGGCGCCCTTCGAAGCGGCTCCAGTTGCGCACCGCAGGCCAGAACAAGGCCGGATCGTCGCTCAAGATGCGGCGCGCGTAGGCTGCCAGCAAGTCACCGCGCTCAGCCTCGGGAATCAGGCTGGCAAATTGCGCATGCAACTCCGGGTAAAACCAGCGCACGCCATCGATGAACCAGTCGACTTCAACCCTGGTGCACAGGAAGATGCCGCGCAAGATGAAGCCCAGGCAGCGCTCGGGATGCGCTTCGCCGTAAGCGAGCGCCAGCGTGGAGCCCCACGAACCACCGAACACCAGCCACTGTTCGATGCCGAACAAGGCGCGCAGCGCTTCGATATCGTCGATCAAGAGCGGCGTCGTGTTGGCGCGCCATTCGCCGGACGGCGTCGACTTGCCGGCGCCGCGCTGGTCGAACAGGATCACCCGGTAATGCTGCGGATCAAAAAAGCGTCGATGTTGCGGCGACAGGCCGGCGCCCGGTCCGCCATGCAGGAACAGTACCGGCACGCCATCGGGGTTGCCACACTCTTCCCAATAGATCGTGTGCAAGGCATCGACCGCCAGCATGCCGTGCCGCCTCGGCTCCAGCGCCGGAAACAATGATGTTGCGGCCATGGCTTTTCCTTCGAGCAAAAGATGATTGTAGTCCAACGCACAAAAAAAAAGCACCATCGGTGCTTTTTGTATATTGCTGCGGGGGCCAGGCATGCGCCCCCGCAGCGATCAAGCCACGGCTCAATACATGTGCTGACCGCCATTGATGGCGATGTTGGCGCCGGTGACGAAGGCCGCCTCATCGGAGGACAGATAGGCGACCAGGCCTGCCACTTCTTCCGGCTTACCCAGGCGCGCCATCGGAATTTGCGGGATGATCTTCGTATCGAGCACTTCCTGCGGAATCGCCATCACCATCTTGGTGCCGATGTAACCTGGCGAAATGGTGTTGACGGTAACGCCCTTGCGCGCCACTTCCAGCGCGAGCGCCTTGGTGAAGCCATGCATGCCGGCCTTGGCAGCGGAATAGTTGGTCTGGCCGAAAGCGCCTTTTTGACCATTGACCGACGAGATGTTGATGATCCGGCCCCAGCCGCGGTCGACCATGCCGTCGCAGACCGGCTTCGTCATGTTGAAGACCGAGTCCAGATTGGTCGCCATCACGGCATCCCAATTCGGTTTGTCCATCTTCTTGAACGTCATGTCGCGCGTGATGCCGGCATTGTTGACCAGCACATCGACCGGGCCGATCTCTTTTTCGATCGTCGCCACGCATGCTTGTGCGGAATCGTAATCGGCCACATCGCATGGATAAGCCTTGAAGTCATAGCCCATGTCAGCGGTTGTGGCCAGCCACTCATCCACTTTCGTGTTGCCTGGCGAATACGTCGTCACCACCCGATAGCCCAATGCCGCCAATTTGAAGCACACCGCTTCGCCCAAACCACCCATACCGCCGGTTACTAATGCAACTCTCGCCATTTTTATCTCCTTTATTGTTCTATCGACATTAAAAAACGTTTACATTCAATCGCGTTCGATTGCCAGCGCCACGCCCATGCCGCCGCCGATGCAGAGTGCCGCCAGGCCACGCTTGGCATCGCGCCGGATCATTTCGTGTATCAGGGTGACCAGAATACGGGCTCCTGACGCACCGATCGGATGGCCGATCGCAATGGCGCCGCCATTCACATTGATCTTGCTCGTGTCCCACTCCATTTCCTTGTTCACCGCGATCGCCTGCGATGCAAAGGCTTCATTGATTTCCATCAAATCCAGATCTTGATGCGTCCAGCCTGCCTTCTTCAGGCACAAGCGGCTGGCCGACACCGGCCCCATGCCCATGATCGAAGGATCGATGCCGGACGAGGCATAGGCCTTGATCCGCACCAGCACCGTCAGCCCCAGATCCTTGGCCATCTTCGCCGGCATCATCAAGACGGCTGCGGCGCCGTCGTTCAAGCCGGATGCATTGCCGGCGGTGACCGTGCCATCCTTGGCGAATGCCGGACGCAGGCTGGCCAGCGATTCGAGCGTGGAACCGGGCTTCACGTATTCATCGTTGTCGAACACGACCGTGGCTTTTTTCTGCACGATCTCGAGCGGCAGAATTTCATCCTTGAATTTGCCGGCTTTTTGCGCCGCTTCCGCCTTCAGTTGCGACGCCAGCGCGAATTCATCTTGTTCGGCGCGCGAAATGTCGTATTTTTTTGCGACGTTTTCAGCGGTGACACCCATGTGGTAATTGTTATACACATCCCACAGGCCATCGACGATCATCGTGTCGGCCATCTTCACTTCACCCATGCGGAAACCGTCGCGCGAACCGTTCATCACGTGCGGCGAAGCGCTCATGTTTTCCTGGCCACCGGCGATGATGATGTTGGCGTCACCGCAGCGGATGGCCTGGGTTGCAAGATGGGTCGCCTTCAAGCCGCTGCCGCAGACCTTGTTGATCGTGAACGCAGGGATACCGTTGGGCAAGCCGGCCTTGATGACAGCCTGGCGCGCCGGATTCTGGCCCACTCCGGCGGTCAGGACCTGACCGAGGATGGCTTCGCTGATCAGCGACGGATCGATGCCGGTCTTGGCCAGCAGCCCCTTGATGACATGGGCGCCGAGTTCGGCAGCGGCGATCTTGGCCAGACTTCCGCCAAACTTCCCTACTGCGGTGCGACCTGCGGCAACAATAACGACATCATCCATTTTTTTCTCCGATATTCTGACTGTTTGGGTTGAGTCCCGGCGCCCGTCGTATCATCGACGTGGCGGTCGGCAGACCAAAGTCAGGCGTTGTCATGCTTGTTGTACGCCTGACCGCGCGTCACGCTGGCGCCACTGGCGGCGGCATTTCAGCCGTCACTTTCTTTCCAGCGCGAACCGGAATATCATACCCTTCCTGCACACCATTTAGAGTAACTTTTGGCAATGAATTTGCCGGTAACGCCTTGGCTGGTGTTTTGTTCAGGACAGCGGAGGATACGACAAGTGCTTCCTGTGCCAAAGACGGTTTGCCTTGCAAGATCGCCGGAAAATGGTCGGTCACGGTGCTGACAAGTTCGGTAACCTCACGCCCGTAAGCGCCCAAACGCTCGAATGCCTGCTGCGACTGGCCGGCGGTGAAACTCATCCAGTCACGCCCATCCTTCATGGAAAGCAACTGATTGGCCGTCACGGTCGCGACTGCCATCGACTCCTTGACTGCATCCACATGCACATCGACGATGCCGATGCCAGCGTCAAAAGCGGCTTGGGCAAACGTCGAGAAACCGAGCAATTGCTCGTCAAAAGCGGTTTTCGTTGCTTGTGAAAATTGGTCTGAGATGGCAAACATGGCATTCCTTGTCGAGTGATAAGAATGAAGCACCTTGATACACTGCACATTTTCTTATCATAACATTAATTTTTAATGTTACTGTTGATAAAAATCAATGTTAATGAAATGCATTATGAAACCCTGAAGCGCCGACCATCGCAGCACATTGATGTAACAGGTACAACACCCTTTGCGCGCCGACAATCATATCTGCGCCGCAACGTGCCCATGACATGAACTTTCAAAGTAAAATGCACAAAATAACCTCATTTGAGTGATCTATTCAGGCAAGATCCAGGATCTGAGCATTGCCTGTCGCAGTCTTTTTTAGTATTGTCCATGTCAAAAAGTACCCTCCAAAATCCCATCGAAATCAAGATATCGACCGTCGTCGCCATTTCCGTGATCCTGCATCAGGCAGAACCCGCCGCGCTCGATTGCGCGCTGAAAGAAATGACCGGTGGCGTGCCGGATTTTTTCGAGGGTGATCTGGCCGTCATCGATATCGGCAGTTTGCCACCCGGCAATGCCAACATCGATTGGGCCGGCCTGATCCGCTTGCTGAAGACTTACCGCCTCAATCCGGTTGCGGTGCGCAATGCGGCGCAGGAAATGGAAGCGCATATCATCGCGCACGGCTTGAGCATCGATAGCGGCACCAAGGCGCGTGACGAAGTACGGCCGGTAGCCACACCGGCGGCTGCAGCCGAGATCGCAGCCAAGGTTGCCGCCGGCGCCATGATGATCGACACGCCGGTGCGCGCCGGCCAGCGTATTTATGCGCGCGGCTGCGACTTGATCATCACCGCCACGGTCAACAATGGTGCTGAAATCATCGCCGACGGCAGCATCCATGTCTACGCAGCCTTGCGCGGGCGCGCGCTCGCAGGCGCCTCCGGCGATGCGTCAGCGCGCATCTTCGCGCTCTCGATGGAGCCTGAACTGGTATCGATTGCAGGCATCTACCGCACCTTTGAAGATGGATTCCCGCCGGAGCTCGCACGGCAGCCGGCCCAAATCAGCCTCGTCGGCGATCGAATCGATATACTGTCAGTCAATCTCGCATCCCGCAGCTAAGCATCAAGCCAAGCATCAAGCTAAGCAGCGCTCTTTACAAAGGATTTTTTGTGGCAAGAATTATTGTTGTAACGTCCGGCAAGGGCGGGGTCGGCAAGACAACCTCGAGCGCGAGTTTCTCGTCCGGTCTGGCCATGCGTGGACACAAGACCGTGGTGATCGATTTCGATGTCGGCCTGCGCAATCTGGACCTGATCATGGGTTGCGAGCGCCGCGTCGTCTACGACCTGATCAATGTGATCAACAAGGAAGCGACGCTGAACCAGGCCCTGATCAAGGACAAGCATTGCGAGAACCTGTTCATCTTGCCAGCCTCGCAAACGCGCGACAAGGAAGCGCTGTCCGAAACCGGTGTCGAGAGCATACTGAACGAACTCGTCAACATGGGTTTCGAGTACATCGTCTGCGATTCTCCGGCCGGCATCGAGCACGGCGCGCTGATGGCGTTGACCTTCGCCGACGAAGCGATCATCGTGACCAACCCGGAAGTATCGTCGGTGCGCGATTCGGACCGCATCCTCGGCATCATCCAGGCCAAGTCGCGCCGCGCACAGACCGGCAGCGAACCGGTCAAGGAGCATTTGCTGATCACCCGTTACTCGCCCAAGCGGGTCGCGGCCGACGAAATGCTGTCCTACCAGGACGTGCAGGAAATCCTGCGCATCCCTTTGATCGGCATCATTCCGGAATCGGAGTCGGTCTTGCACGCATCGAACCAGGGCAATCCGGCGATCCATTTCAAGGGCACCGACGTGGCCGAAGCTTATGAAGACGTGGTTTCGCGCTTCCTCGGCGAAGAACTCGAGTTGCGCTTCACTAACTATGAAAAACCTGGTCTGCTGCAGCGCATCTTTGGAGCAAAGTAATGGCCTTGCTTTCTTTTCTATTTCCTCCCAAGCCAAAAACGGCGACGATGGCCAAGGAACGCCTGCAAATCATCATCGCGCGCGAACGCAATGGCCGCGGCGGTCCTGACTTTTTGCCGGCCTTGCACAAGGAATTGATCGAGGTGATTTCAAAATACACCAGGGTCAACCCGGAAGATATCAAGATTTCGCTCGATCGCCAGGGCAATCTTGAAGTGCTCGACGTCAACGTGGTGCTGCCGGACGCCTAGCTGCCAGCGCGCGCTTGAGCCAACGCGGGCCGCAGCTGCCTGCAGAGTGCGCGCGCCTGGAATTCTGCTATAGTCAAAAAGATCATTCATTTACCTTATCGATGGACCGGCAGCCCTGCCGCCTTGCCCTATCATGAGAATCGCCGTACTCGATCATGACCGCAGCCAGACCGATTTGATATGCCAGGCATTGAATGCGGTCGGCCATGTCTGCGATGCTTTTCAACAAGGCAGGGATGCGCTGACCCAATTGCGCAAGGAGGATTACGACATGCTGATCCTCGACTGGAAGGTGGCCGACATGAGCGCTGCCGAGGTCGTCTTGCGCGCGCGCGACAAGCTGCCAGACCATGCACCGGTCGCATTCCTGTCGAACTATGCGGGCCAGGACGACATCCAAGCCGGCCTCGCAGCCGGCGCCAACGACTACCTGCTGAAACCGCTGCGGCGCGGCGAAGTCGTGGCGCGGGTTCAGGCGCTGCTGCGCCGCGCCTATCCGGATCGCCTTGGCACGGAGCAATTCAGGTTTGGCCAATATGTGTTCGACATCGGCTGCAGCCGGTTGCTATCGAACGGCAACGCGCTCGAATTGACGCAAAAGGAATTTGCGCTGGCCTTGTTATTTTTTCGCAATATCGGCCGTCCGCTCTCGCGCACCTATATCCACGATGAAGTCTGGGTCCGCGAAAGCAGCATGCCTTCGCGCACGCTCGATACCCATGTGTCGAGGGTGCGCAACAAATTGCAGCTGAAACTGGAACACGGTTACCGCCTGGCGCCGGTGTACAGCTATGGTTATCTGCTGGAAAAACTGACCGAGCCGGGCGCAGCGCAGGTGTGAGGTGCCAGGCCAGGCAAGCAGGCAGATCTCGGTCACGCAGCGCTGAAATCGCGACCTGTTCAGCAGTGTGACAGAGCATGGCGCTATAATATGACGATAATTATTCCACCAAAGCAAGAAATGCAACTGCTCGCCGTCGGCTTGAACCACACTACTGCTCCAGTTTCGCTGCGCGAAAAGCTGGCGCTGGCGCCTGAGCAACTCGGTCAGGCCGTGGTCGCTGCGCGCTCCTGGTTTGAACGGATCGATGCGCGCGGCAGCGACGAAGCGGCGATCCTGTCCACCTGCAACCGCACCGAACTGTATGCGGCGAGCCGGGTACCGAATCCGCTCGACGCCAGCGCCCACTTCCTGGCCGATTACCACAAGCTCAATTACGCCGAACTGCGCCACCATTTGTACATGTTGCCGCACGATGGCGCGGTGCGCCATGCATTCCGGGTCGCATCGGGCCTCGATTCGATGGTGCTGGGCGAGCCGCAAATTCTGGGCCAGATGAAGGATGCAGCGCGCCTGGCCGAAGCGGCCGGCGGCATGGGCACCTATCTGCACCAATTGTTCCAGCGCAGCTTCTCGGTCGCCAAGGAAGTGCGCAGCACCACTGAAATCGGCGCCCACAGCGTCTCGATGGCGGCCGCTGCCGTGCGATTGTCGCAACGCATCTTCGACAAGCTGTCCGAGCAAAACGTGCTGTTCATCGGCGCCGGCGAGATGATCGAATTGTGCGCCACTCACTTTGCGGCGCACCATCCGAAAAGCATCACGGTCGCCAACCGCACGATGGCGCGCGGCGAAGAACTGGCCCAGCGCTTCAATGGCCGCGCGATCCGCCTGGCCGAATTGCCGGACCA
>CANFGA010000123.1 GCA_947446335.1 Oxalobacteraceae bacterium
ACGACAACCGTGTTGCCGGTGCGATGCAAGGCCAGGCGCAGCATGTTCGAACCGCGCGTCGAACGCGTTTCGGGATGGGAGCCGAACGGCATCACATCGACGAATGCTTCATCCTTGTATTGCTGCTCGAACAAGGCTTGCAATTCTTCGTTGCTGATCTCCCTGGTCAGACGCGCATACAGCGTCGAATGCATGCCGCGGATCATCGGCACCAGATGCGGCGTGAATACCAGGGCAACTTCTTGATCGGTATAGCGCTGCAATTGCGCCGCCGTTTCCGGCGTATGGCGATGGCCGGAGGCGCCGTAAGCCTTGAAATTGTCGCTGGATTCGGAAAACAGTGCACCGATCTCGGCCTTGCGCCCGGCACCGGACACGCCCGATTTGCAATCGGCGATCAAGGACGAAGCGTCGATCAAGCCAGCTTTCAGCAGCGGGTAAAACCCCAGTTGCATCGTGGTCGGGTAGCAACCTGGATTGGCGATCAATTGTGCACCGCGGATATCGTCGCGATTGAGTTCGGGCAAGCCGTAGACGGCCTGCTCCAGCAATGCGGGCGCCGTATGGGGAATCTTGTACCACTGTTCGAACAGCGCCTTGTCCTTCAGGCGGAAATCGGCGGCCAGGTCGATGACCTTGACGCCGGCTGCGAGCAAGGCTGGCGCCTGCGCCATCGCAACGCCGTGCGGCGTGGCAAAGAACACGACATCGCACTGGCTCAGATCGGCCTTTTCAGGCGCCGAGAATGCCAGAGTGACGCGCCCACGCAGCGAGGGGAACATGTCGGCGACAGGCAAGCCGTCTTCCTTGCGCGAGGTGATGGCGGTCAACTGCACGCCAGGATGGACAGCCAGCAGTCGCAACAGTTCGACGCCGGTGTAGCCTGTACCGCCGACGATGCCAACTTTGATCATTTTTATTCCTTGAAAGAGTGTATGCAGATGCGCCATGTTGTATCTCGTCATTTTAACAGGGACAGATGCGAGCACCAAAAGCAAAAAAGCCACCAGGCTGATGCCTGGCGGCTTTCTTGAACTGCGCGCACTTGGTGCGCGCCGCAGCGTGGAAATTAACGCTTCGAGAATTGCTTTGCGCGACGAGCTTTGCGCAGACCAACTTTTTTACGCTCGACTTCACGTGCATCGCGTGTGACGAAACCGGCTTTTGCCAGTTCCGGCTTCAACGCTGCATCGTAGTCGATCAGGGCGCGGGTGATGCCGTGACGAACTGCACCAGCCTGGCCGGACTCGCCGCCGCCATGAACGTTGACCTTGATGTCGAAACGCTCGACATTGCCGGTCAGTTCCAGCGGTTGACGGATGACCATCAAACCTGTTTCACGTGAAAAATATTCGTTCGCTGGCTTGCCGTTAACAACGATCAAACCTGTGCCGACCTTGATAAAAACCCGAGCCACTGCACTCTTGCGACGGCCGGTTCCATAATTGTAATTACCGATCATATCGATTCCTTAGAGGACGAGTGCTTTAGGTTGCTGAGCAGCATGCGGGTGTGTAGCTTCCGCATAGACTTTCAACTTCTTGATCATTGCGTAGCCGAGTGGGCCTTTAGGCAACATGCCCTTGACCGCTTTTTCGAGCGCGCGACCTGGAAAACGCTGTTGCATTTTCTGGAAGTTGGTTTCGTAGATGCCGCCTGGATAACCAGAGTGACGGTAGTAAATTTTCTCTGTGGCCTTGGTACCGGTCACACGCAGTTTGCCTGCGTTGACGACGACGATGAAGTCGCCCGTATCGACGTGAGGAGTAAATTCCGGTTTGTGCTTGCCGCGCAGTCGGAGTGCCACTTCGCTGGCAACACGTCCGAGGACTTTGTCCGTCGCGTCAATCACGAACCAATCGCGCTGGACTTCATGTCCTTTAGCGGAAAATGTTTTCATGTTGACTTCCTAAATAATTACACACTCAAATGGTGGTTCCGCTGATTCGTGCTTGCGGACTCTGCCTTATCTACATTTCCTGAGCGAATGGAAAGTCGACGATTATAATGCCTTTCATGACGCCACGTCAAGCAGAAATGACAGTCGATGGCGCGCTGCCAACTCCATTACAATGATGTCAGGAACTTTTTTCGGAGATAGAGATGGAATGCAAAGTAAGCTGGAACGGCCCGTCGGGCATGAGTTTTTTGGCCCAGACCGGCTCCGGCCACCTGGTGACGATGGATGGCGCACCCGAAGGCGGCGGACATAACCTGGCACCGCGCCCAATGGAAATGGTCTTGCTCGGCAGCGGCGGTTGCGCCGCCTATGACGTGGTGCTGATCTTGAAAAAAGGCCGACAGGATGTGCGCGGCTGCGAAGTCACGCTGCAAGCCGAGCGCTTTGATACCGACCCGAAGGTATTTACCAAGATTAACTTTCACTTCATCGTGCGCGGCAAGAATCTGAAACCGGCCAGCGTCGAGCGCGCGATCCAGTTGTCGCATGACACCTATTGCTCGGCTTCGATCATGCTGGCCAAGACGGCAGAGATCACGCACAGCGTCGAGATCATCGAAGAATAGCGCCAGCAGTCGTATCAGATCTGGCGATCAGATCCGATACGCGGCGCCGGTCATCAGCTTGGCCATCAATTTCATCACCATCTTGACCGGGGCTGGCGTGGCGGCAGCGCCCAGTGCTTGCGCGGCGGCGCCGTGCTCGGCTTCGTCAACGCGCATTTGCTCGACGATCGCGCGCGACTTGGCATCCTGTTGCGGCAATGTCAGCAGATGGCTGGCCAGGTGGGCTTCGACCTGACGTTCGGTCTCGACCACGAAGCCCAGGCTGCGCGCGTCGCCCAGGCAGGCAGCAGCGCTGCCCAGCGCATAGGCGCCGGCATACCACAAGGGATTGAGCAAACTGGGACGCGAACCGAGTTGCGCCAGGCGCTGCGCGGTCCACGCCAGATGATCTTCCTCTTCACGCCCGGCGCGCGCAAACTGAGCGCGCAAGCCATCACTTTTGGCAAACAGTGCCTGCGAGTTATAGAGCGCCTGCGCGCACACTTCGCCCACATGATTGACGCGCATCAAGCCGGCGCTATGGCGCTGCTCGGCCGGGTCCATGACGGCATCCGGCGCATGCAGCGCAGGACTGGGGCGCGACGCCGATGCAACGCCGGCGATCACGCGCAGCGCCTTGTCGGCGCCGACGATCAAACGATCCAAGGGGTGGTGCTGGCGATGCTCAAGCATGATGTGCAATCCCGGTAAAAGGATTGATTATAAGGCCGCATCCACCAAGTCGGTGCTGCGCGCTGCCCGGCTAACGATCTGGCTCGATCGCTTGCTCCCGCTCTTGCTCCATCTTTTGCTGGCGCGCAATCCAGTCGGCCACGGGGCCGACCGGATCGATGCCGGAAATGCTCTTCGCCACGCCCAGGTTCAGCGACAGCAGGAAGGCAATGCTATCGACCGGCACCGCAGGGCAATGGGCGGCAAAGGCGTCGATGAAGCGTTTTGACTCCAGCACCGGCAACACTTTTTCGCCGCTCATGAATTGCAACACGCTGGTGATGCTGTGACCGCTGCCGATCGAACGGTAGATAAAATGATTGTAGTCCCGGTCGATCTGCTTGAAATCCAGCGTTTTCCTGGTCATCAGCCCGACCAGATAATGCAAACCCAGCGCAACCCGAAAAAAACCGCTGGCCTCGGCACTCGTCATGCCGCAGCGTGTCACTGCCAGAATGCTGCTTTGCATCGCATCGTCGATTACCATCTGCCTCCTCCTCGTTTTCGATTATAAATTATGGATGCGCCTTGCAAGGGCTAATTTCCACATGCTACTCTTGAATATTTGCACACCGGGATGACTGCATGATCGAGGTCAAGGGCTTGGCAAAACGCTTTCGCGTGCCGCAGCAAACATCGACAGGTCCGCGCGACAGGCGCGAGCACGACGGCTGGTTCCACGCCGTGCGCGATGTCAGCTTCCACTGCGCCGCAGGCGAGGTACTCGGCTTGCTCGGTCCCAACGGCGCGGGCAAGACCACGGTCTTGCGCCTGCTCTCGACGGCACTGAAAGCCGACGCCGGCAGCGTGACGATGGATGGCGTCGATCTGCTGCAACAACCGCTTCTTGCCCGCCAGAGCATCGGCTTTTTGTCCGGCAGCACCGGCTTGTACGGGCGCCTCACTGCACGCGAAAACATCGAATATTTCGGCCGCCTGCATGGAATGAAGGATGCCCAACTGAAACGACGCTGCAACGAGTTGTTCGACCTGTTGCAGATGCACGAATTCGGCGACAAGCGCGCCGACTTGCTCTCGACCGGGATGAAACAGAAATGCGCGATCGCGCGCGCCGTGGTGCATCAGCCGCGCATCGTCATCCTCGACGAGCCAACCACCGGGCTCGATGTGATGGCAGCAAAAATCTTGCTCGACTTTATCGCCAGCTACAAGGTACTGGGCGTGCCTTTGATTTTTTCGACCCACCATTTGCATGAGATCGACAAGCTGTGCGACCAGGTCTGCATCATCAACCATGGCTCGACCGTCTTTCACGGCGACCTTGCCCTGCTACGCGAACAAGGCGGCAGCAGCGATTTGTACGACGCCTTTGTCAGCATCATCAAGAAGGATGCGTGAGCGATGTGGACCATTTATCTCAAGGAATTGCTGGAACTGGCGCGTGATCGCAAGACCTTCATCTTCACGGTCCTGATTCCGATCGTTGCGCTGCCCTTGGTCTTTGGCGGCTTCGTCTATCTGTCGTCGACGATCTTCAAGCACGCCAGCCAGGCCGAGCTCAGCTATGCCATCTTCGGCCAGCAACATGCGCCGCAACTGGCGCAGCGCCTGGCACGGGAACAGGGTTTCAAGGAAGTCGGCCTGGCTGATCCGGCCCAGATCAAGAGCGCGATCACCAATGAGCGCATCAAGTTTGCCCTGGTGATTCCGCCCGACTTCGGCGGCCAACTGGCCCAACAGCAACAGGCTACGGTTGCGCTGCATTACAACAGCGCGGTCACGGTCGACATCACCCGCCAGCGCGTGCAAGCCATCATCGAGGCCCACAATGCCAGCTTGCGCGCAGAGGTGCTCTCCAAAATGAAACTGGACCAGGAGCAACTGCAGTTTGCGCTCAACCCGGTCGTGCTGGAAGACCATACGACAGCCGACAAGCGCCAGCAACTGGGCGCACTGATGGGCGGCTTCTTGCCCTATATCTTGCTGATAGTGTGCCTGATGGCTGCGATGTATCCTGCCATCGATACGGGCGCCGGAGAAAAGGAGCGCGGCACGCTGGAAACCCTGCTGCTGGCGCCGGTGTCGCGCGGGTCCATCGTGCTGGCCAAGTTCCTGGTGCTGTTTACAGTCGGCCTGACATCGGCACTGCTGATGGTCGTCAGCCTGGGTTTGCTGCTGTTTTTTTTCAGCCATGCGATGACAGCGGAGATGGCGCAAGCGGTGCGCAGCATCGGCGTCTTTGATCTGGCGATGGTGGCGCTGATGCTGGTACCCAGCGCCGCGATGTTCGCATCGCTGCTGCTGTCGATTTCAATTTATGCGAAGAGCTACAAGGAAGCATCCGGCTTGATCTCGCCTTTGATCATGCTGGCCATCTTGCCGACGATGATCGCGCTGCTGCCCGGCGTCGAATTGAACTGGTTCTGGGCGATGGTACCGCTGACCAATGTCTCGCTGGCGATGAAGGAACTGGTCAAGGGCACGATGGATTACCGTCTGTTTTACGTCATCCTGTTATCGAGCACCCTGATCGCCGGCGCCTTGCTCGTACTGTGCCGCTGGTGGTTCACGCGCGAAGAAGTGCTGTTTCGCAACTGAGATTGGCACCGGGTTGACTGCGGCAATCCCGGCGGTAATCTCTGCTGCAAAACCGGCTTACTCTTGCGCCGCCTTGACGACGGTCTTCTTGACAGCCGCTTTCTTCACCGCAGGCTTCTTCACGGCAGCTTTCTTCACTGCCGGCTTTTTGACGGCTGCTTTCTTGACGGCAACCTTCTTGGCCGGTGCAGCATCAGCTCCGGCGTCAAGCACAACTTCGGCGCCATCGACATCGGCGCCGGCCTTGCCTTTGGCCGGAGCCTTGGCTTTTCTTGGCTCGAATTCGAAGCTGATCTTGCCGTCGGCGCCCTTGGCGAGATAAGCCTTGAACGGGCGGCGCGTGCGCTGCGAGACGAAGCCGGGCAACAGATCGGTCTTGCCTTCATTTAACAGCTTGACCATTTGCTCGGGCAACACTTCCTGCTGCAAGATGATGCGCCCGCTGCGGAAGTCGCAAGTCTTCGGCTTGGCCACGCTATGCTCGCAAACATAGGCCAGGCCGAGCTCGAAAACACCAGCATTGCACTTCGGACAAACACCGAGCGCCGTTTGGCCGGTGAAATCGACCCCCTCGCCATCCTCGCCTTCGCCATCGTTCTGGCCGAAATCGAATTCCAGCTTCGAATTGCCGATTTCGTCATCGTGCACGATGCGCAAAATCGCCGCGAACGGACGCCCCATCTTCGAGCGGAAGCCTTGCAGCGGCCCGATGGTTCTATCCTTGAGCAATTGCTCGACTTCGGTGATCTCGAACTGGCGGCTGCCCGGCGTCTTGCTCATCGAAAATTCGCATTTGGTGCAGGCGAAACGGCGATAGTTTTCCTTGACCACGCCGCCGCAATGCGGGCAAGGCGTGCTCAAGGTGGTGTAATCGCCGGGGATGGTGTCGTTGTCGTACTCCTTGGCGCGCTTGACGATGATTTGCGTCATCTGGGCGATTTCGCGCATGAATTCTTCGCGCGAAATCTTGCCCTTTTCCATCTGCGACAGCTTGTATTCCCATTCGCCGGTCAATTCCGGCGCCGTCAATTCATTCACGCCCAGCCCGCGCAGCAAGGTCATCAGTTGCGATGCCTTCGCCGTCGGAATCAGCTCGCGCCCTTCGCGCAGCAGATAGCGCTCGCTCAGCAAACCTTCGATCGTGGCCGCGCGTGTGGCTGGCGTGCCCAGCCCTTTGCCAGCCATCGCATCGCGCAACTCGTCGTCGTCGATCAGCTTGCCCGCACCTTCCATCGCCGACAGCAGCGTCGCTTCCGTATAGCGCGCCGGCGGCTTGGTCACCAGGGCATTGGCGCTGACCGATTCGGTATGGACTTTTTCGCCCTTGGCCACCGGCACCAGATAACCGGCATCTTCGCCCTTTGCATCGCCGGCGGCAGACTTGCCATAGATCGCCAGCCAGCCGGCATTGGTCATGACCTTGCCTTCGGTCTTGAACTGATGACCGGACACTTCGGTGTAGCGCGTGGTGACCTGGAATTCGGCAGCCGGGAAGAACACCGCCATGAAGCGGCGCGTGACCAGGTCGTACAGTTTCTGTTCCGGCTCGGACAGATTTTTCGGCGCGATCGTGGTCGGGATGATCGCGAAGTGATCCGAGATCTTGGTGTTATCAAAAATGCGCTTGTTCGGCTTGACCCAGCCCTGGTCGATGATCTTCTTGGCGAATTGATGGTAATTGTCATTGCCCATCACCGTTTCCAGCGCCTGCTTGACGGTCGGAATATAGTCTTCCGGCAAGTGGCGCGAATCGGTACGCGGATAGGTCAGCACCTTGTGCTTTTCATACAGCGCCTGGGCCAGGCCGAGCGTGTTTTTGGCCGAGAAACCAAAGCGCGAGTTCGCTTCGCGCTGCAAACTGGTCAAGTCGAACAAGCCCGGCGCCATCGACGTGGTCGGCTTCGACTCTTCGCTCACGTTGCCCTGGCGCCCGCGGCAAGCGGTCGCGATCGAATCGGCGGCGAGCTTGCTCCAGAGGCGCTCGGGGCGCCGCTCGGGGTCGGTTTCATCCTTCTTGAAGGCGGTGTCCAACCAGCGCCCTTCGTAAATCCCGGCCGCGCAAACGAATTCGGCGCGCACTTCCCAGTAATCGCGCGAGACGAATTTCTTGATCTTTTCTTCGCGCTCGGCCACGATCGACAAGGTCGGCGTCTGTACC
>CANFGA010000124.1 GCA_947446335.1 Oxalobacteraceae bacterium
GGCACGCTGTTCTATACCGGCGTCTCGGTGCTGGTGACAACCGGTGCCTTCACGTTGCTGTACATGATCGTGCCGAACCGCGACATCGATTGGCGCGACGCCGCCTGGGGCGGTTTGCTCGCTGCGCTGGCGTTCGAAGTGGCCAAGCGAGGCTTTGCCGTCTTCATACAGCAAGTGCCGGCGTATTCGAAGATCTATGGCGCGCTGGCGGCGCTGCCGCTGTTCCTGGTCTGGATCTATTTGTGCTGGATGATCACGCTGGCTGGCGCTTTGCTGGCGGCGGCGCTGCCGGTCGTCAAATACGAGCGCTGGTGGCATGAGGCGGCGCCCGGCGGCGCTTTTGTCGATGCGATGGCGATCCTCACCGTATTGCACTGCGCGCGCGAACGCGCCGATTCGGCGCTGGTGGGTGCCGGCGAAATCCGCAGCGCAACCCGCCTCGGCTTCGACGAAATGGATGAATTGCTGGAAAAGATGCTGGCCCAAGGCTGGGTCGGGCGCATCAGCATGGAAGTGCCGCGCCGGGTGCAGTGGGGCAAGCGTGTCAGCGATAGCGCCGATCACTGGGTCTTGCTGGCGAACCTGAACAAGCTGACGCTGGCCGACGTGTACCGCTTGTTCGTTTTCGGTGGCACCGCGCTCAATGCCGGCGTGGCGACGCTGGCCACCGGCAACGAAGATGGCGCTGCCAGTCGCCGCGCCGCGCTGCTGGCGCGCGAGGTCGAGAGCGCCGTCGAACAAGGGCTGGGGATGTCGTTGCAGCAGCACTTCGACTCGGTCCGCAGCGCATGACGCGATGCATCAGGTCGGGCTTTGCTGGCCCGCAAACGCCTGAAATAGGGTCCCGATTGCGCATCGCTTCGAGCGGCCGCGGCAGCATCTGCCAGGCTCTTTATCATCGGTAATGCCGGATCGCCGGCCCCCCCTTGGCGACACCCGCTAGTTGGGCTTACAATAATAAAAAATTACAAAAAATTACAATAATCTCATCCACAGCGCACAGGACGGTCTCAATGAAAGTTTCCGAAATTCTTCAGGTAAAAGGTAACATTCTTTACACGGTCACTCCGGACCAGCCGCTGGCGGATGCGGTCAGCACGATGGCCGACAAGGACATCGGTTCGCTGGTGGTGATGGAATTTGGCGATCTGGTCGGCATGCTGACCTTTCGCGAAGTGCTGAAGTCGCTGAAAGAAAACGACGGCTCGGTCGGCAGTGGCACCGTGCGCAAGCATATGGATGATCATCCGATCACGGTCACGCCGGATACCGAAATCAATGAAGTTCGCCGCATGATGCTGGAAAAGCATGCGCGTTATCTGCCTGTGATGGATGCAAAAACCTTGCTCGGCGTGATCTCCTTTTATGATGTCGCCCGGGCAGTGCTGGATGCGCAAAGCTTTGAAAACCGGATGTTGAAAGCCTACATCCGCGACTGGCCGGCCGAAACGGCGGACTGAATGGGCAGATCATGCTGCCCTTGGCTCTCCCGTCAAGGCGGCTTCTGCATCGATTGATGGTCGTGATCGGCGCGCCGGACTGGTAGAATTGGCTTTTTTCCATCCTACCTTCATCGATCATGTCCGGAAATTCATTTGGCAAGCTGTTTACTGTTACCACCTTCGGCGAATCGCACGGCCCGGCGATCGGTTGCGTCATCGATGGCTGTCCACCCGGCTTGCCCTTGTCCGAGGCCGATATCCAGCCTGAACTGGATCGGCGCAAACCCGGCACCTCGCGCCACGTCACACAGCGCAAGGAGTCCGATACGGTCGAGATATTGTCCGGCGTTTATCAGGGCGTCACCACCGGCACCCCGATCACGCTGCTGATCCGCAACGAAGACCAGCGCAGCAAGGATTATGGCAACATTGCCGAGAGTTTTCGCCCCGGCCATGCCGATTACACTTACTGGCATAAATACGGCGTGCGCGATCCGCGCGGCGGCGGTCGCTCGTCGGCGCGTTTGACGGCGCCCGTGGTTGGCGCCGCGGCGATCGCAAAAAAATGGCTATTCCAGCAATATGGCACCGTGTTCAAGGGTTGCATGAGCCAACTGGGCGACATTGTCGTCCCGTTCCAGGACTGGGACCAGGTACCAAACAATCCCTTTTTTGCCGCCACCGGCGACCTGGATCTGATCGCGCAGATGGAAGCGGCGATGGATCAGTTGCGGCGCGACGGCGATTCGATCGGTGCCCGCATCGACGTGGTGGCGCAGCATGTGCCGGTCGGCCTGGGGCAGCCGATCTACGACAAACTCGATGCCGACATCGCCTACGCGATGATGGGAATTAATGCGGTGAAGGGCGTCGAGATCGGCGCCGGCTTCAAATCGGTCGCTCAAAAAGGCTCCGAGCATGGCGACGAACTGACCCCTGATGGCTTCGTCGGCAACAACGCCGGCGGTGTGCTGGGCGGCATCTCGAGTGGCCAGGACATCACCGTCTCGATCGCGATCAAGCCGACATCGTCGATCCGCACGCCGCGCCGGTCGATCGACAAGGAAGGCAACCCGGTCATCGTGGAAACCTTCGGTCGCCACGATCCCTGCGTCGGCATCCGCGCCACGCCGATCGCCGAAGCGATGCTGGCTTTGGTGCTGATCGATCACGCGTTGATGCAGCGCGCCCAGTGCGGCGATGTGCACGTGGCGACGCCCACGATATCCTGAAACCAAGACAAAAATTATCCAACCATGAAACAAGACCCGCGCTTCCCGAATCTCTTCATCACCGATCATCCCTTGATTCAGCATAAATTGAGTCACATGCGCGAGCGCGACACGTCGACGCGCACCTTTCGCGAACTGCTGAAGGAAATCACGCTGTTGATGGGCTATGAAATCACCCGCGATCTGCCGTTGACCACGCGCCAAATCGAGACTCCGTTGATGACGCTCGATGCGCCTGTCATCGCTGGAAAAAAACTGGCGATCGTGCCGATTTTGCGCGCCGGCATCGGCATGAGCGATGGCTTGCTCAATCTGGTGCCGTCGGCCCGGGTCGGCCATATCGGTGTCTTTCGCGATCCGGAAACCCATCAGCCGGTCGAATACCTGGTGCGTTTGCCCGACTTGAATGAACGCACCTTCATCTTGTGCGATCCGATGGTGGCGACCGGCAATTCGGCGGTGCACGCCGTCAATGTCCTGAAGTCGCGCGGCGTCAAGGATGAACAAATCATTTTTCTGGCGCTGGTGGCAGCGCCCGAAGGAGTGACCGTGTTCCAGGAAGCGCATCCCGGCGTGAAGATGTACGCCGCCTCGCTCGACTCGCATTTGAACGAGCACGCTTACATCGTCCCCGGGCTGGGCGATGCAGGGGATCGTATTTTTGGCACCAAGTAAACAGTTCCCAAGCAGTTGTGCTTGCTTATCCTTGTGCTTGATGTAGCACAAGGAAGCCGCCAATGTTGGCATGTATGCTATTGTTACGCCTATGAAGCTGGCGTGCCGCAAGAGCGGAGTGAAACGAGAAAAGCAGTGTTTGCAAGTTTATTTTGGCAGAGATCGTTTTCTTTCGTTTTGTTTGGTACAATATGGAATCGTTGGATTCGAGGTGGCAGTGAAGTTTTTCTGTCATTCCTTTCTTGCTTCAAACGATATAACGGGCGCAAGCCCAACTTAACTGAAATAGGAAATTGTAATGGCAACTGGCATCGTAAAATGGTTTAATGATTCGAAGGGCTTCGGCTTTATCACACCTGACGAAGGCGGCGAAGATCTGTTCGCTCACTTCTCGGCTATCCAGTCGAATGGCTTCAAGTCCCTGCAAGAGAACCAACGCGTTTCTTTTGAAGTGACAGCTGGCCCAAAAGGCAAGCAAGCTTCGAACATTCAGCCAATCTAATACGCTGAATCAAACGAAATAAAAAAATCCTCGGTTTCCGAGGATTTTTTTTCGTCCTGATTTTGTGATGGCAGGGCAGGCCTGGTTTTCGTCGCCAACCGTGATGGTGATTGATCCTGGCGCCAGGCTTGCGCCTCAGGCCGATTTGTCGCATTGGTTCCAGTATTCGGCATGCGAATAGCTGTGGCGCAAGAAGTCGACAAAGGCGCGTATGCGTAGCGGCAAATGGCGACGCTGCGCAAAAACGGCATAAATGTCATTGCCGGGCGCGGCGAACTGATCGAGCACCGTGCTCAGTTTGCCGGCATCGATCTCCCTGCCTACTTCCCACATCGAGCGCCACGCCAGCCCTTTGCCGGCCAGCGCCCAGTCGAGCAGCACTTCGCCATCGTTGCAGCCCATGTTGCCGGCCACTTTCAGCGTCACGTTCTTGCCGTGTTCGTGGAAAGTCCAGCCGCGCTGGCTGCCTTCGTTGCTGATCGTCAGGCAATTGTGCCTGGCCAGGTCCGCCAGGGTCAGCGGCGTGCCATGGCGTTTCAAATAGCTGGGCGAACCGACCAGAACGCGATGATTGGTGGCCAGTTTGACGCCGACCAGGCTGGAATCGGACAGGCTGGCGATCCTGATGGCGACATCGATTCCTTCGCCGATCAGGTCGACGATGCGGTCATTGAGGTTCAGCGCCGCGCTGACATCGCGATGCTCGGCTAGAAACGACGGCAGCAGCGGTGCCACATGTTGCCGGCCAAATCCGGCGGGAGCGGAGATGAGCAGGTGTCCGCGCGCTTTTGCGCTGCGCTCGGCAACGGCCGATTCCGCCTCTTCCAGTTCCGACAGGATGCGCTGGCAATCTTCCAGGAAAGCGGCGCCCTCGTTGGTCAGGGCCAGCTTGCGCGTGGTTCTCTGCAGCAGTTTGATGCCCAGTCGTTGTTCCAGCGCATCGAGGCGGCGCCCTATCATCGCTGGCGCAATGCCCTCGGCGCGCGCCGCTGCCGACAGACTGCCCCTGGCGATCACTTCGACGAAGGTGGATAGTTGCTTGAATTGACCCATGTTTTCAGTTGCCCATGATTTAAAAGCGGTCTTTCCATTGTCGCAGTGCGGCAAACGCCGCTACCGCAGGCGCATCGAGGGCCAGTTTGTGCGCCGCGACCAGGCTTGCGACGATGGCTGGTTCACGGTAGCGCAGGAACGGATTACTGGCTTTCTCCATCGCCATCGTGCTGGGCACCGTTGGCTTGCCTTGCGCGCGCAGGGCGGTATCGTGCTCCACTCGCGTCGCCAGCGCGGCATTGCTTGGTTCAACTGCGCTGGCGAAGCGCAGGTTGGAAAGCGTGTATTCATGCGCGCAAAATACCAAGGTTGCATCAGGCAGTGCGGACAGCTTCTCGAGCGAGTTGGCCATTTGCGCCGGTGTGCCTTCGAACAGGCGGCCGCAACCGCCGGCAAACAGCGTGTCGCCGCAAAATAGCCAACCCGCTTCCTGGTCCTGACTTTGCTGCTGCTCTTGTCCTTGGCGCAGGTAAGCGACATGGCCGCTGGTGTGGCCAGGCACATCGAGCACCGACAGTTGCAGATCCGGTTGCATCAGCTTGACCGTATCGCCCTGGACCAGCTTGTGCGTCACTGTCGCAATCGATTCATGCGCCGGTCCGAACACGGGCACCGCATAATGCTGCAATAATTCGGGGACGCCACCGATATGGTCAGCGTGGTGGTGTGTGAGTAAAATGGCAGTCAGAGTCAGGTCGTGCTCTTTCAATGCCGCAAGAATAGGCTGCGCATCGCCCGGATCGACGACGGCAGCGTGCACGCCATCGTGGATCAGCCACAGATAGTTGTCATTGAAGGCGGGAACGGTGAGTACGCGCAGGGCGTGCTTGGTATGGATGGTCATGGTCATCGATGAAATTGAAAAAGGCGAAGCATGGATAGTGCGGCATCCGGAAAATCCATTATAGCGTTTGACAGCTGGCTGCAAACGCCGGCTGGCGATTATGTGCGCGCATGGGAGCAAGCTTGCCTGGACCGATTGACGGTCGATATTTTTGGCTATAATGCGATTCAGATCGGCATGCCCCACATCGATGCGCTGGCGGCGAACCGGATGCCCAACAAATGGCTGGCCGATACCCGCTTGCCTTCATCGCCTTATCTTGCCAGTTCGGCGCGCGCCGTGCTGGCGCTCGATTTTTCGGAATTGCCGTTTGCATCGCAAAGCCTCGATCTGGTGATCTTGCCCCATGTGCTGGAGTTTGCCGCCGAGCCGCACCAGGTGCTGCGCGAAGTCGAGCGGGTGCTGATACCGGAGGGGCGCGTGATCATCTGCGGCTTCAATCCGGCCAGCTTGTGGGGCGCGCGCCACGCTGTCGGGCGCTTGAGCGGATCGCACTTTTTGCCGCAGGCCGGTGAACTGATCTCGATGCCGCGCATGAAAGACTGGCTGAAGCTATTGAACATGAGTGTCGGTCATGGTTATTTCGGTTGCTATGCGCCGCCTTGCAAGACCGAGCACTGGTTGCAGCGCTACGCTTTCATGGATCGCGCGGGCGCGCGCTGGTGGCCTTATTTGGGCGCCACGTATATAGTGCAGGCGATCAAGCGCGTCAAGGGCATGCGCCTGATCGGTCCGGCGTGGACCAGACAATCGGCAAAGGCCCCCGTGGCCGTGCCGGTAACTAACAAGAGGCGGGAACAGCAGGATGGCTAAAGTTGAAATTTTTACCGATGGCGCATGCAAGGGCAATCCTGGCGTCGGCGGTTGGGGCGCGTTGATGGTGGCCGATGGCGCCGAGATGGAAATTTTCGGTGGTGAACGCAACACGACCAACAACCGCATGGAGTTGCTGGCCGTGATCGAATCGCTCAATACGCTCAAGCGCCCCTGCGAAGTGGTGCTGCATACCGACAGCCAGTACGTACAGAAAGGCATCAGCATCTGGATTCACGGCTGGAAGGCACGCGGCTGGAAAACGGCGGCCAAGGCGCCGGTCAAGAATGTCGATCTGTGGCAGGCGCTGGACGCGGCGCAAGCGGTGCATCAGGTCGAGTGGCGCTGGGTGCGTGGCCATTCCGGCCACGTGGGCAACGAACGCGCCGATGTCTTGGCCAATCGCGGCGTCGCTTCCGTGCTGGAGCGTTAGACCATGCGCCAAATCGTGTTGGATACAGAAACCACCGGATTGAATCCTCGTACCGGCGATCGTGTGATCGAAATCGGTTGCGTCGAGCTGGAAAACCGCATGTTGACCGGCAATAACTACCATTGCTACATCAACCCTGAGCGCGATTCGGAAGAGGGCGCGCTGGCCGTGCATGGCTTGACGACCGATTTCTTGAGCGACAAGCCCAAATTCGCTGAGATCGCTGCCTCGTTGCAGCATTACATAGACGGTGCCGAAGTCATCATCCACAATGCCCCCTTCGATCTGGGATTTTTGAACGCTGAATTCAAGCGTCTGAACTTGCCCATTTTCAGCGAGCAAGTCGGCAGCGTCATCGATACCTTGGTGCAAGCGAAGGAAATGCACCCAGGCAAGCGCAACTCGCTCGATGCCCTGTGCGATCGCTATGGTGTCTCCAACGCGCACCGCAAGCTGCACGGCGCCTTGCTTGATGCCGAGTTGCTGGCCGACGTCTACCTGTCGATGACGCGCGGCCAGAACAGTCTCGTCATGGAAGACGAGATTAACCTGCCGGCGCCGGGCGAGGTGCTCGAGCAGGTATCCATGGCCACCATCATCTTGTTGCCACCGACTCCAGATGAATTGCTCGAGCATGAAACGAATCTGGCCGGACTGGACAAGGCGGTCAGGGGCAGTTGCATCTGGCGTACTCCGGTATCGCACTGACGCCATAAAGCGGATATCGATGCCATTCATGTCGATAGTTAACAATGATGTCGAATTTCATGTCATAATTCGCCCCGCTTCGGGAGGTTAGCTCAGGGGTAGAGCACTGCATTCACACTGCAGGGGTCGCAAGTTCGAAACTTGCACTTCCCACCAAGAATAC
>CANFGA010000125.1 GCA_947446335.1 Oxalobacteraceae bacterium
GGCATAACCTTCGACCGGCGTCAGGTTCAGCTGGTATTCATTGAAATACTGTTGCAGCGTTTCGCGCCGGCCATTCGATTCGGCGCAGATCATCACGCGTCGTCCCGGTTGCAGCAAATAGGCGCGCAGGCTGGCCAGCGGATCGTCGGCGCGCCGGTTCACCGCGATGTTGGGGATCGCGCTCGATAATTCGGATGCCAGCATCCCGTCGCCGCGGGAAATCACCCAGCGCCCGAACGGCTTGGCCAGCGTGAAGAAGGCTTCGTCCGACAGGAACAGCGCTTCGGGCGCCAGGATCGGGCGCTCGCGATCGGACTTCAGGAAACGATAGCGCGACTGCGTGTCGACCCAGAAGCGCCGGATCGCGCCATCGATGTCGCCGACCAGGGCCAGGCTGGCGTCAATCGGTAGATAGTCGAATAGCGTTGCCGTCTCGTCGAAAAACAGCGGCAGGTAATATTCGATGCCGGCCGACGCGATGCCGCTGCTGATGTCCTTGTAGACCACCGAGCGCGACGGATCGCCTTCGAAGCGTTCGCGCCAGCGGTTGCGAAAGGTGCTGCGAGCCGCCTCGTCCATCGGAAATTCGCGCCCCGGCAGCAAGCGCACTTCATGCACCGGATAGAGCGAACGCTGGGTATCGGCATCAAAGGTGCGGATCGTCTCGATCGTGTCGCCGAATAAATCGAGGCGGTAAGGCAAGCTTGAACCCATCGGAAACAGATCGAGCAAGCCGCCGCGCACCGAATATTCGCCGGGCGACATCACCTGCGTCACGTGGCTGTAGCCGGCCAGCGTCAACTGCGCCTTCAGCTTGGCTGCATCGAGCGTCTCGCCCTTCTTGAAAAAGAAGGTATAGGCGGCCAGGAACGATGGCGGCGCCAGACGCACCAGCGCGGTCGTGGCCGGCACGATCAAGACATCGCAGTGGCGGCTTTGCACTTCGTAGAGCGTGGCCAGGCGCTCGGACACCAGATCCTGGTGCGGCGAAAACGCATCGTAAGGCAGCGTTTCCCAGTCCGGCAACAGATGGCAGCGCAACTGGTCGGGCGCAAACCACGGGATTTCACTGAGTAAACGCTGGCCATCGCTGGCGTTGGCCACGATCACCGTCAGCATCTTGCCCTGCGCCTTCAGTTCCAGCGCACCCACGGCGAGTGCATGCGCATCGGACGAGCCGTGAAGGGATGGCAGCGCATAGCGGTTGCCGGGCTTGGGGAGGGATTTTTTTAAGTCAAAGGACATGCAGGCGCTGACAGATAATGAACGATAGGGAGGGCGTTCTGCCAGGGTCGGCAGGGCCGCAGTCATTATAATCCACATGGAAAGATGCCGGGCGCGAGGTGCCAGCTTGAATCGGGTGTGGTAACTTATCCAGGTGCCAGGTTCAATCGGGACGATATCGCCGGCAATTCGCGCGACCGTAACCCCGATCGAGCCTGTCACCTAGCCTGAATGTTTCATGAACTGGCATTGTGATCGAAAAATGCGCGCAGTGGCGGTTTGCCCGATGGCCGAAAATACTTTGAATCGTGGATTCTCGCCCAGTGCCATCACCTCGACCTTGAGCAGCACGCGCCAGGCTTTCGGCCATGATCGGGCTGCGTAGGGAAACTCGTCAAACAGTCGCACCGCCTCGGGCGCCACATCTTGAGATTGCACCGATACCCACAGGTCGCAGGCGCGCTGCTTGGCCGGTTCAGCCAGTGCTTGCAGCTTGACGTTGCCAGAAAATCCGAATGATCAAGGTCGAGCACGATGTTGCGTGGCGGGTGAGCAAAGCTGGCGACGTATTGCTCGACCAGGGCCTTGCTGAACCGATAGATATCCTTGGCGGTGGCCGCGTGTTCGAAGCGCGACATCGTCGCCGCCGACGCCAGCGCCGTATCGGCATCGAATGGCAAACGACCGGTGCCAAGCTTGAACATCGGGTCATGGCGCAAACTATTGGAACCGTTGTCGTCTTCGTAGCCGCAGCCGATCTGGTAGATGCGCTGGGTCAGCAGGTCGCGCTAGGAATGGATGATGTCGCAGGCGTGCCGGGTATCGACCACGGCAGCATTGATGCGCTCGGTCAAGCCGATCTGGCGATCGACGCCGCGCAGTAGCAAAGGTCCCAGATCGCAAGACAAACCGCCGCCGGCAAAATCGGCGCGGATGGTATGGCCTGGAATTGATGCAAATCTGAGCTGTTCTGGCGTAGCATTCATGTTGGGCAAGATGCTGTTCGTGTTGATGGGTGTGTTTCTAGATAAATCCCATTCTATCAATCACTTACGGCATTCTTGCCCTTTTTTATGCAAAATTCAGGCTATATTGCCGGTGGCAGGTTCGCGATGCCGAAAGGCACATGTACCATCGGTATCGCACCGCCCGTCGATTGCAAGTGGCTCAACTGGTCATCGAAAAAAATATGGGGTTTGAAGACAGCCAAGACCCTGGCCTTGTCCATGCCGCCCAGAAAAAAAGTTTCATCGGCCGCCACGCCCCAGCTTTTCAAAGTCGTCACGACCCGCTCGTGCGAAGGCGCGCTGCGCGCCGTGATGATGGCGATGCGCAAAATCTTCGCGCTGCCTGGATCGCCGCGCTGCGCTTCCTGCTGCAGTTTTTGCAGCGCAGCGAGCTTCTGGAACAGGTCGGCCAGCGGCCCTGGCTGGTGCGCGGTGGCGGCATGCATGGTTTCATGGGCGTGAAATTCATCGACATCGTTGTGGCGCTTGAACACCGTTTCTGCCTCGTCGTCGGCGATCACACCGTCGAAATCGAAGGCCACCCGCAACTCTTCATCTTCTTCCGCATCGTCGTTCGCGCTGCCAGTCGAGGGCAGCACCAGGCCGGCCGGGTATTTGCACGACAGCGCCTTCCTGACATCGTCCTCGTTCGCGCTCAGGAACAGCGATGCATTGAAGGCTGGCAGATAAGGGTAGGGCGGCTTGCCGGTCACGAATGCCGCGCGTGAGATGTCGAGCCCGTAATGCTGGATCGAGCGCATCACGCGCAGCCCGGTCTCGGGCGAATTGCGCGAAAACAGCACGACCTCGACCGGCGCCAGCGCTGGGAAGTGTGCATTGATGTTCAAGAAGCGCCGGATGAAAGGAAAGGCCACGCCGCGCCCGAGAATCGCATCGATGTTGCGTTCCTGGTACTTGCGGTACTCTTCCTGGCCTTGCTCGGCGTAGATCCTGTGCGACTCGGTCAGATCGAACAGCGCGCTCGAAGCGATGCCGATGACGAATTTTTGTGCGATATCGTAAGCCATGAAAGCGCCGTGTTGGTTGGAGTGGAATCATTTTAGCCAAGAGCAGCGCGCACTGCCAGCGCTGCAGAGATTGATGTTTCCGTGTGGAATTTGTTAATGCCTTTTGTTACTTGCTTTTTTGATATATCAAATCAATAATATGATTCATTGCAACTTCTCGATGCCTGTCGCATCAAGTTGTCATCGGTATCAGGCGATTGTGAAAAAACCTTGAACCGCCATTCCTGCAAGGGAAATCCAATGGAGACTTTTCATGCATCAAGCTGTGGAGCATTTGTTGAGCAAATCAGTCCCGATGCTGTGCGTTGGCCTGCTGGCAACTGCGGCATTGAGCAGCGCTGCAGTTGCCGACGATGCGCACTGGGCTTATTCGGGCGCCGGCGGCCCCAATGAATGGGTAGCGCTGGCGCCAAGTTACAGCGCCTGCGGCGGCAAGAATCAGTCGCCGATCAATTTGACGGGATTCATCCGCGCCAATTTGAAACCTATCCATTTTTCCTACCGCGACGGCGGCGACGAGATCGTCAACACCGGTCACACGGTACAAGTCAATTTTGCCATCGGCAGCAGCATCATGCTCGACGGCATCCAATTCGAACTGAAGCAATTCCATTTCCACTCCCCAAGCGAAAACCACATCGAAGGCAAATCCTATCCGATGGAGGCGCATCTGGTGCACGCCGACAAGGGTGGCAACCTGGCCGTCGTCGCGATCATGATCAAGCAAGGCCAGCAGAATCTGGCACTCGACAGCATATGGTCAGCTATCCCTGGCGAGGCCGGCGAGACAGGCGCGCCGGAACTGCCATTCTCGGCCGCCGCGCTGCTGCCAAAAACACGCAACTACTACCGCTTCAACGGTTCCTTGACGACGCCCCCGTGCACCGAAGGCGTGCGCTGGGTCGTCATGAAGCAGCCGATAGCGGCATCGGCCGAACAGGTGGCGCTGTTTTCCAATGCGATGCGCCATCCCAACAGCCGGCCGACGCAGGCGATCAATGCGAGGGAAGTGCTGGAGTAGGCGGCGATCAAGATATTTCATCGCCATACAATGCCCGTCGTACATTTCTTGTCTGCTAAATTCAATAAACGGTGATCATCAAAAACACTGATAATAAAGATAGAAGCATTACTATTTTGGAATCGATTCTTGCCTGCGCTGATGCTGGAAAGCGTGCCCGGGTCGCTGATGAAATCAGGATGATGCGGGCTGGAATAAAGGGAGAGAACGAATCTGCCTATCACATCAACTTCAATTTTCAAAAGAGTGAAGCAACGGCAGTGATCCACGATTTACGGCTTGAAATTGCGGGCCGTGTCGCTCAGATCGATCATCTGTTGATACATAGAACACACCGATTCTACGTCTTGGAAACGAAGAGTTTTTCCCACGGTCTGAAGATCAATGAGCATGGTGAATTCTTGCGCTGGAACGATTGGAAGAAAACTTTCGAGGGCATGCCTTCACCGATAGAACAAAACCGTCGTCATATCGTTGTATTGCGTGACTTGCTTGAGCGACTCGGCTACAAGAATCCGATCATTGAATCGTTCATCCTGATTTCACCGAACGCACGCATCGACCGGCCAAAAGATAATGAATACGCCGAAGTGGTCAAGGCGGATCAATTTTTTGCTGCATTGGAAAAAAATTTGGCATCAGTAGTATCTGGTGTCAGCGGCTTTTTGAGTGCAGCAAAAAAAGTCTTTTTTGGAGAAGCACCAGATTTGATCGCGAAAAAAATTGTCCGCCTGCACAGACCAATTTCAATCGACTACGCACAGAAATTTGGCATGCCCGAGACATCGCCAGCTGCTACTGTAACGCCATCAAAAGAAAGAAAGCCTGATCCGGTACCGGTACAGCATGTTCAAGCGGCGCCTGAAAAGCCGCCTGCCCAAGCAGTGACAGCACTTCCAATTGCACCCATCTCGCCTGTTCTTGCATGTAAATCATGTGGCAGCGGTGAAATTTCAATTGAATATGGTAAATTTGGCTATTATTTCAAATGTGCTGCATGTGGAGCCAATTCGTCTTTCAAACTTGGTTGCGGCATGGCAAATCATAAAGAGCGAATTAGAAAAGAGCGACTCACGTTTTATCGCGAATGCGAAGGGTGTGGCAGCAGCGCTGTTTTTTTTATAAATAAAAAATGATTTTTCATCTCATTTTATATGGAACCTGCCATCCGTCCCGCCATCCGGCGACGCGATGGCCACTTGATGCGGCAGGGGCTTGAGTTTGTACTTGTAAAGGCCGGTACAGAACAGATCGCGCAGCGTGGCTGCCGACGCTGTGCCGCTCATCGACACCTTTGCCGAACTGCCCCTGCGCATGCCAAAAGCGCAGCAAAGATGTCTTGTGGCTCCCGCAGCATCCCTTGCCTGACAATTTCTGTGCCATCTGTTGCTTTCCGGGCACACTTCGGGAGCTGCGGCATGCCCGCCATGTTGCCGTTTGTCTCGATCGGCAATCCCATCGAGCCCGACATGCCTCGGCTGAGCACGTTATTTTTTGTTGGATCATGACAGTCAGTCTATACTGGCGTAGTTTCTTTTTAGAAATATGCATTCTTTTTTTAATCGCTGCGCAAGATCGTCGAACCCCCTTTTCTGCGAGCTGAATTGGCCATCGTCGCGCACACGATTCTGGCGCATCCGGTAGCAGAGCACACGAGACAACGCATGAAACAATATCAGGGCAACATGTCTGAAATCCAGGATCACGGGACTGGCTTGGCTGGTCCGGGTAAGGCAGCGCTCAAGTTGAGGACGTTGCCATCGGTGCGCACCATGCTGATCCGGGTTGTCGTGGCTTGTTTGTTGCCGGCCGCGATAGGAATCGGCGCGCTGGTGTCCTATCTTTATCACGATGGCCATGCCGATTTGAAGAAAGAGACGCTGCAGACCACCCGCGCGCTGACGCTGGCGATCGATGAACAATTGGATAGTGCCAAGGCTGCCGCAGAGATGCTGGCGACCTCTTCCTATGTGCTGCGCCATGACTGGGCCGGTTTCCATGCCCGCGCCAGCGAGGTGCTGGAAACGAGAAACAGCGGAAGAAATGCCATCGTCAGCGATGCCAACGGACAGGAGATTGTCAACACCAGGACTCCCTTTGGCACAGCGTTGCCGATGTTTGGTGATCTTGATCACATTCGGCAAGTCGTGGCGACCGGCAAACCGGCCATTTCCGACTTGTTCATCGGCGCAGTGACAGGCCAACATGTACTTGCCGTCAGCATCCCCGCGTTCGTCAATGGCAAGGTCACCCATGTCATCAGTGTCGGCATCCCCGCACAACAGTTGAGCGAGATCTTGAACGGCCAGAAATTGCCGTCGCAATGGATGGCCGGCATCGTCGATACCGGCGGCACCATCGTGGCGCGCACGCAAAAACCCGAGCAATTCGTTGGCACGCAAGCAACGAGCGCGTTCATTCAGCGCATGCACGCCCAGGCACCCGAGGGCATGTTTGAATTGACGACGATCGAAGGCATTCCATCTTTGACGCTCTACAGCCGCTCGGTCTTGTCCGGCTTGACCGTGGCGACCTTCATTCCGCGCGTCAATCTGGAAGCAAAATTGATGCGCACTCTCGGTCTTTTTGGCCTGGGCATCGCAGTGCTGTTCGGTGCCGGCATTGCGCTGGCCTGGTTCATGGGGGGCCGGATTGCCCGCTCGGTGCAAACGCTGAAGACCTGTGCCGATGCAATGGGGGCGGGGCAGTTGCCGCTGGTTTCCAAAGTCCACTTTCGCGAAGCGGACGATGTGGCGCAGGCGATGACGCGCAGCGCTGGTGCACTGACCCAGCGCACGCAGTTGCTGCAGACATCGCTGGCGTCGTTGAAGGCCAGCGAAGAGAACTACCGGCTTCTGGCCGATGGATCGCCGGACGCAATCGTGTTGCATCAGGATGGAAAAAGCCTGTACGTCAATCCCGCCTTCGTCAAGTTCGCTGGTGACCGGTCGGCACAGCAGTGGATCGGCAAATCGATCCTGGAGTTCGTGGATCCAGCCTTTCATTCAGCGGTGCAAGATCGGATGACGCTGCTGGCCAACTTCGATGTCAGCGCAGCTCTGCCCATGTTGCAAATCACCTGTCTGAAGCTCGATGGCACGCCATTCGAGGCGGAAATACATTGCGTGCCGGTGGATTACCAGGGCCAGCACGCGGTGCACACCACGTTGCGCGATGTCACCGTGCGTACCCAGGCCGAGACCAAGCGCAAAGAGGCTGATGCCGAACGTCTGGCCGAAGCCCTGTTCAATCGCCAGTTGCTGGATCAGTTGCCGATCGGCGTGGCGCTGCGCCTGTTGAGCGGTGATTTCATCGATGTCAATCCGGCCTTTGCCGAGATTCTTGGCTTGCCGCGCGAGCAGATCCTGGGCATGAGCAACGCGCAGGCAACCGTCGCCGAGTTCCAGGTACAAGATGCCGAGCAGACCGAGATCTTGCACCGGACCGGCAGCTACGGACCATATGAAAAGGAATATCTGCGCAAGGATGGTAGCCGCATCCCGGTGCGCGTCAGGGGCCAGCATGTGGCAAGAAATGGCGAGACGCTGATCCTGTCGGTGGCGGAAGACATTTCGGACAA
>CANFGA010000126.1 GCA_947446335.1 Oxalobacteraceae bacterium
CCTCGACAAATTGCCCAATGATCCATGGGGCACGCCATACAAATATCTGTCGCCCGGCATCAAGGGCGAGATCGATGTATTTTCGCTGGGCGCCGACGGTCAACCTGGCGGTGTCGGCGACGATGCCGATATCGGTTCGTGGGATATTTAGAGCGCATCCGGCCAGCCCTCTTGTCAGCACGCATGCAACAGCGTCGGCGCGGCTTCACGTTGATCGAATTGATGGTCGTGATGGCGATCATCGGCATCACGCTCGGTCTGGTGTCGCTGAACGCGATCCCGAGCCAGCAGCAGGGGCTGGAAAAGGAAGCACAGCGCATCGCGTTGCTGTTGCAACTGGCGCGCGATGAAGCGATCGTGCGCAATCGCCAGGTCGCTTTCGAAGCCGATGCCGAGCGCTACCGTTTCCTGGTGCGCAACGAGCAACAATGGCAGCAGCTGGTGCGCGACGACTTGCTGCGCGAGCGCACCTTTGCGCAAGCGCCGGTGCTGCTGACGCTCGATCCGCCATCGACGGCCACTGCCAACGGCAGCGCCTTTCGCATCATCTTTGGCCGCGAACCGGTCGACAAGCCGTTTCTGCTGACGCTCTCGAGCGGTGCCGGCAGCGTTGCGATCCGGGCCGATGGCATCGGCCACTTTGTCGTCCAATGACCAGGCGCGCTCTCCATTTTTCACACTTTCCCGCGCGCAGCGGCGGCTTCACGCTGCTCGAAGTACTGGTGGCGCTGGTCATCGTCGGCACTGCGCTGGGTGCTTCGCTGCGCGCAGTGGGCAGTTTGACCCAGAACAGCAATGGCTTGCGCAGCGCGATGATGGCGACCTGGTCGGCCGAAAACCGGCTGGTGCAAATTCGCCTCAACAGCGGCATGAGGCAGTTTCCCGAGCTCGGCAAGCGCTCCTTCGATTGTCCGCAGGGCGACTTGCTGCTCGCTTGCGAGGAAGAAGTGATCGCCAGCCCCAATCCACGTCTGCGGCGGGTCGAAGTGAGCGTGTTTGACAGCGCCCAGCCGGAGCGGCGCATCATCAAGCTGGTGCAACTGGTGCTCAACGAATGAGGCCGGATCTGGAGCGGCGCTGCGGCTCGCATGGTGGTTTCACCTTGATCGAACTGCTGGTGGCGATCAGCATCCTGGCCATCGTCGCGGTGCTGGGCTGGCGCGGGCTCGATGGCATCGTGCGCGCACGCGAAGTCTTGACGCAGCAGATGGAGCAATCGCGTGGCATGCAACTCGCTTTTGCCCAGATGCAAAGCGATGCCGAGCATCTGGCTGGTGCCAGAATCTTGCGCCAGCGCCAGAATCTGCTGGTCGAGGAAGGCCGCTTGACGCTGGTGCGCACCGTGCTGGCAGAAAATGAGCCGACACGCGTGGCGGTCGTTGCTTACCGCCTCAACGATGGCTTGCTGGTGCGCAGCGAATCGAATGCCACGCGCGACCTGATCGCGCTCGATGCGCTGTGGCAAGCTGCGCTCAGCGGCACCGATCCGGCCATCAGCGCTGGCGTGGCGCTGCAAGCGGGCGTGGCCGGGATGACGCTGCGCACCTGGCAAGGCGGCCAATGGCGCAGCGCCACTGGGGCGCTGACCTCGGCCAATGCGAATGCCACCACTGCAGCGGCAGCGGCGGCCGCCGGAGTGCCCGAGGCGGTTTCCACTCAAGTGCCGACCGGCCTGGAAGTGGCGCTGCAGATGCAGGGCCAGAGTACGGCGCTGGTCAAAGTCTTCTTGCTGGAGTCGCTGTGAATCCGTCCGCGCTGCGCCAGCGTATATCACTACAGCAGCAGCGTGGCGTAGCCGTCATCACCGCTTTGCTGTTGACCACGCTGGCAGTGACGATCGTGGCCAGTTTGTTCTGGCGCCAGCAAGTCCAGGTGCGCTCGATGGAAAACCAGCGCCTGCATTTGCAGACCAAGTGGATCTTGCGCGGCGCGCTGGACTGGACCAGGCTGATCTTGCCGGTCTCTGCGGTCGACAATTTCGGGATGACGACCCCGGATGGAATCTGGGCCACGCCGCTCGCTGAAACCCGACTCGACGATTATGTCGAGCGCGAGCGCGTCGAGGGCGAGCAATTCGACGCCACGCTGTCGGGCCAGATCAGCGATGCGCAGGGGCGTTATAATCTCGCCAATTTGGCGGCGAGCAAGATTGCCAATCCGGGCCAGATCGAGGTGTTTCGGCGCCTGCTGACCAATCTGCAGCTCGATCCGGGTCTGGCGCTGCTGGCGGCGCAGGCGCTCGCCGATGGTCAACCGGGCGCGGCGGCCGGCTTGAATGCGCAAGGTGGCGCGCTGCAAACAACGCAAGGCGGTGGCAGCGAGATCATGGAATTTTTCCGGGTCGAGGATTTGTTGTCGGTGCCCGGTTTCACGCCGGTGATGGTGGAGCGCTTGCGCCCGTTCGTGATCGTGCTGCCGTTGCCCACTGCGGTCAACGTGAACACCGCGTCGGCCGAGGTGCTGGCGGCGATCGTGGCTGATTTTTCAACTGCGGAAGCGGCGGCGCTATTGTATGGGCGCAAGAGCAATTATTTCAGAAATGAGGCTGCATTCCTGGCCCAATTGAATGGCAAGAAGCTCATTGCTGGCGTGAATGTCGTGGTGAAAAGCGAGTATTTCCTGGTCGATAGCCGAGTCAGGCTGGACCGCGCGGCGCTCGATGCGCAGGCGCTGGTCCGGCTTGATGGCAACATCGTGAAACTGCTCTCCATCCGTGAAAACTAGTGCTCGATGAAAGTGGGAAGTTTGATGAATTTTTACATGAAGCACTGAAGGCGGCCCATCGTGACAACTCTTTATATCCGGTACCCGGCCAAGGCCAGCATCGATGGCGTCGCACTTGGCGCCCCATCTGGCGCGCCAAGTGCTGCGCCGCTGTGCCGTTATGCGCTGGTCGGCGATGGCGGCGCGCTGCTGCAGCAAGGCGCGACCGTGCTCGGCAGCCTGACCGACCTGATCGGCGCGGCGCGCCGCGTCGTGCTGCTGCTGGCAGCATCGGACGTGACGTTGCTGCGCGTAAAAATTCCACCGTTGTCCAGCGCGCGCCTCAAACTGGCGCTGCCCGGTCTGGTCGAGGAACAGATTCTGGGCGACCCGTTTGATTGCGTGCTGGTCGCCGGCCCCGCTGTCGGAGCAGACCCGATGCGCACGGTCGCCGTGGTGCAGCGCGCCTGGCTGGAAGTGTTGGTCAAGGCACTGCTGGCGCAGGGTGCGCGCAGCATCAGGGCCTTGCCGGCCCAACTGTGCTTGCCGCAAGAACCCGGTGCCGTGACGGCTGCGATTGGCGCCGATGAAGCGGGTCTGGAATTGACCTTGCGCCAGTCGCAGCATGAAGGTTTTGGTCTGGTTCTGGGTCCAAGCTCGGCCCAGGCGCTGCAAATGCTGCGCGCACTTGCGCACGATGCGCCGGTCACCCTGTATGTGGCTCCCGACGAATTGGCGCGTTACCAGGTTGTGCTGGGCGAACTCGGACTCGATGGGGTGACTTTGCTGACCGACGATTGGTCGCACTGGATAGCGGCATCGAAAACCGCGGCGCCGGACTTGATTGCGGCGCTCGGTGCATCGGCGAACCAGGCGCGCGACTGGCGGCGCTGGCGTTGGCCTTTGCGCCTGGCGCTGTTGGCGCTGCTGGTCAATCTGGCCGGCATCAATCTGGAGTGGATGCAGCTCAAGCGCGACAGCGCCGCAGTGCGGCTGGCGATGTTGCAAACCTTCAAGGCGGTCTATCCCAAGGAAACCGTGATTCTCGATCCGGAGGCGCAGATGCGCAAGAATATTTCGATCGCCCGGCTCGCCAGCGGGCAGCTCGCCAGCGATGAATTTACCACCATCAGCGCGGCATTCGGCGAGGCGATGGCCGGTACATCTGGGAGCCCTGTGGTTGCCACACTGGAATACCGCGAACGCGCGCTGCTCGCCAAGTTCAAGCCCGCTGACGTGGCCGCGCTGGCGCAGCGCAAGGAGCAGGTCGCCGCGGCGCTTGCGGCGCGTCAGCTGTCGCTGATCGAGATCGCCCCCGGCACCTGGCAAATTCGCAGCGCTGCTCTTGGGGCATCATCATGAGCCAGACCAGCATGCGCCGTTCCATCGATGCCATGCGCAATCATGCGCTGGTCAAGCAGCCGTTGCAGGCCTGGCTGGGCTGCAAGGCGCAGGCCTTTGTTTTCTGGCAAGCGCGCAGCGAGCAAGAGCGCAAGTTGCTGACACTGGGTTCGGCGGTGGTGGTGCTGGCCCTGGTCTGGGCCGTATTGTTTGCGCCGGCGATGGAAGGGCGCACCGAGCTCAAGAAAAGCTTGCCGCAATTGCGCCAGCAGGCAGCCCAATTGCAGGCGCTGGCGGCGGAAGCGGCGACCCTGTCGGGTAGCGTGCCGATCGATGTGGCCGTGATGAGCCGCGACAGTCTGGTCAAGACGCTGGCAGCGCGCAGCTTGACGGCGCAGTCGGTCGGCATGACGGGCGAATACGCCAAGCTGGAGTTGCGCAATGTGTCGTTCGGCGCGTTGTTGCAATGGCTGGACGCGGTGCGGCGTGAAGGGCGGATCTCGGTACAGGATGCCAGCATCACCGCGCAGCCGACGCCGGGGCTGGTCGATGCGACCTTGACGCTGCATCAGGATGTCGTCAAATGATGACCTCAAGAATGAAAAAGGAGCAGGCGTGAAGCGTGTCATGCTATGGTTGCTCGCGATCGCGCTCAGCCTGACGGCCACCACACTGCTGTTTTTTCCGGCAACCTGGCTGGGCGCGCTGGTCGAGCGTCAGACCGGCGGTCGTTTGACGCTGGGCGATGCGCAAGGTACGCTGTGGCGCGGTTCGGCCTTCATCGGCGGCGCCGCCAGCAGCAATGGGGCCGTCACGCCGCTGTTGCCGGGGCGTTTCGAGTGGCGCTTGTCGAAGCTGGTGCTGGTCGGGCGGGTCGATCTGGAATTGCAGAATGCGGCGGCGCTATCGCAACCGTTGAACTTGCGCGGCGGCTGGACCCATTGGCAACTGAGCCCGGCTGCGCTGCTGTTGCCGGCCGCCGGACTGGCCGGGCTGGGCGCGCCGTTGAACACGATCGCCCCAAGCGGCACGATGCGCCTGTCGTGGAGCACGCTGGCACTGGAACTGGACGGCAACCAGGTCACGCTCAACGGCAAGACCACGCTGACGATGGCCGACATGGCATCGCGGCTGTCGTCGATCCGGCCGCTGGGCAGTTATGCGATGGTGCTGGATTGGCAAGGCCAGCGCGCCCAGTTGACATTGAGCACGCTGAAGGGGCCGCTGGTGCTCGATGGCAGCGGCGTGCTCGACCGTGGCCGCCTGCGCTTTTCCGGCCAGGCCCAGGCCGCTGAAGGATCTGAAGAGAAGCTGGCCAATTTGCTCACTTTGCTGGGCCAGCGCCGAATGAATGGCGACAAGAACATCATCGCACTCGAGTTTAAATAATGAAAAAACAGTCCCTCGGCAAGCTCCATATCCACCTCGCTGCGGCGCTGCTGTGCTGCGCGTCCATCGTGGCAACCCCGTTGCATGCCGCCAGCGGCGAGGAAGCGGCCCTCAACTTCGTCGGCGCCGACATCGAGTCGGTCATCAAGGCAGTCGGCCATTACACCAACATCACCTTCGTCATCGATCCGCGCGTCAAGGGCACGCTGACCCTGGTGTCGGAAAAATCGATCAGCAAGACCCAGGCTTTCTCGCTGCTCACTTCGGCACTGCGGCTGCAGGGCTTCGCCGTGGTCAGCGGCGATGGTTTCGCCAAGGTGGTGCCGGAGGCGGAGGCCAAGCTGCAATCTGGGCCGACGCTGGTCGGCCCAAGCACGCCGTTGAAGGGCGACCAGATCGCAACCCAGGTCTTCCATCTCAATTATGAAGCGGCGGCCAACATGGTGGCGGTGCTGCGGCCATTGATCTCGCCCAACAACACCATCAATGCCAATCCGGGCAACAACTCGCTGGTGATCACCGATTATGCCGACAACTTGCGGCGCCTGGGCAAGATCGTCGCCGCGCTCGACGCGCCGGCGGCGGCCGACATGGATGTGATCGTGGTGCGGCACGCGATCGCCTCCGATGTGGCCACGATGATCAACAAATTGATGGAAGCGGGCAGCGGCACTGCCGATGCCGGCAAGGTGTCGGTGCTGGCCGATCCGCGCACCAATTCGCTGGTGCTGCGCGCACCGTCGGCGGCGCGCGCCAACCTGGCGCGCTCGCTGATCGCCAAGCTTGACCAGCCGACCTCGCAACTGGGCAATGTCCACGTGGTATATCTGAAGAATGCCGATGCGACCAAGCTGGCGCAAACGCTGCGCGCAGTGGTGTCGTCGGACGGTTCGGCGCCGAGCGCGTCCGGCACGTCGTCGACGATGAATCCATTGGGCAGCGGCGGCCTGGGCAGCACCGGCAATACCGGAAACACCGGCAGCGGTGGCCTGGGCGGCAGCGGCTCGACGATGGGCAGCGGCGGGGCTTCGCTATCGACGGCGCCGGCGCAACTGACCACCGGCGGCACTGCCGGCTTCATCCAGGCCGACGCCTCGACCAATACCTTGATCATCACCGCCACCGATCCGGTCTACCGCAACTTGCGCGCCGTGATCGACTTGCTCGACGTACGCCGGGCCCAGGTCTATATCGAATCGTTGATCGTCGAGGTGACCTCATCCAAGGCGTCCGAATTCGGCGTCCAGTGGCTGGGCCTGTCGGGCGACAGCGGCAGCAGTTATCGGGTCGGTGGCGTGCAGTCGTTTGCCGCCGGCGCCAACAATATCGGCACCATCGCCACCGCAGCGGCTTCCGGCACGCCGGCGCTGCCCGGGGCCGGCTTGTCGATCGGCATTTTCAAGCAAATCAACGGTGCGCTCGGTCTCGGTGCGCTGGCGCATGCGCTGGAAACCGATGGCAATGCGAACATCCTGTCGACGCCGAACATGATCACGCTCGACAATGAGCTGGCCACGATCTCGGTCGGCCAGAACGTGCCGATCCTGACCGGCCAGTTCACCAGCTCGGCCGGTACCAACTCGAATCCGTTCCAGACTGTCGAACGCAAGGACGTGGGCTTGACGCTGAAGGTGCGCCCGCAAATTTCGGAGGGCGGTACGATCAAGATGGCGATTTACCATGAGACCTCGAACGTCGACAAATCGACGCTGACGGCGACCTCCGGCATCACAATCAACAAGCGCGTGATCGAAAACAATGTCATCGCCGACGATGGCCAGATCATCGTACTCGGCGGCTTGATCGAAGACACGACCGGCGACAGCGCCGAAAAGGTGCGCGGCCTGGGCGACATCCCGGTAATTGGCAATCTGTTCAAATACCAGAGCCGCGAGCGCAGGAAAACCAATCTGATGGTATTCCTGCGCCCGGTGGTGGTGCGCAGCAAGGAGCAAAGCAGCAGCCTGGCCGCCGATCGCTACGATTACATGCGCGCCGCCGAGATCGAGGCCCAGCCGCCGACCGGCAACGTCTTGATCCGGGATCTGGGCGCGCCGCTGCTGCCCGAGCTGAAAAATGGCCAGCCGGTGGGTGGCAACATGGTGGTGCGGCCGGTGCCGATGGCGCCGATTCCCATCCCTCCAGCCATGCCTTCTTCAGTCACGCCATCACCAGCCATGCCAGCGCCGGCCGTCCGATGAGCAAGCTGCTGCCTTACGCCTTTGCACGCGATTTCGCGCTGCTGGCCCGGCCCGCGGCCGATGCTGGCGCTGCAGTCGAAGTCTGGGTCTCGAGCGCGACTGCGCCGGCGGCGATCGCCGAAGTGTCGCGCCGCTTTGGCCGCATCCAGTTGGTGACGATGGCGCGCGGCGAACTCGATGCCG
>CANFGA010000127.1 GCA_947446335.1 Oxalobacteraceae bacterium
GCGGGTCCATTCTGCGCTGTTTTATCGAGTTTCGCAAAGCCGCGCACGCGCAGGACAGCTGATCGGCTGCGCGACTGTGCAGGATCTCGCCATGCGAAGTCGGGCATGAAACTTGTTTTTTTAGGAGCGCAATAATCAGATAGAATTGCAATGAGTAAACATCGATTAAAAACAAGCGGCATCACATCGAGCCAGACATCGTCGTAGCGGAGACTGCATGAATATTCTTGAACGCAACAATGTCCATCTGCAGGGAAACAGCGCGGATCCCGTGCTGCTGTATGCCCACGGCTTTGGTTGCAACCAGACGATGTGGAGCCGGATCACGCCGGCATTCGCCAGCACCCACTATCAAGTGCTGTTTGATTATGTGGGTAGCGGACAATCCGATCTGGGCAGCTTCGATGTAGCGCGCTATTCCAGTTTGCAAGGCTATGCGCAAGACTTGCTCGATGTCTGCGATGCGCTTGGCTTGCAAAGCGGCGTGACCCTGGTCGGACATTCGGTCAGCTGCAGCGCCGGCTTGCTGGCATCGATCGCGCGGCCACAGTTGTTCGAGCAACTGGTGCTGATCGGACCGACCCCCTGCTTCCTGAACCACCCGCCCGATTACATGGGCGGCTTCGAGCGCGAAGATCTGGATGATTTGCTCGACCTGATGGATCAAAATTACATAGGCTGGGCCCATCATCTGGCGCCGCTGGTGGCTGGAGAAGACGGCGCAGACCAGGTGGCGGGTGAACTGTCCGACAGTTTTTGCTCGACCGATCCCTTGGTGGCGCGCATTTTTGCAAAAACCACGTTTTTTTCCGATAGCCGGGCTGACTTGCCGAAGGTCACGCGACCATGCCTGATCCTGCAGCACCGCCAGGATGCGCTGGCTCCGCTGTGCGTGGGCGATTACGTCCATGCCCATTTGAAAGGCAGCACCCTCGAGATCCTCGATACGCATGGACATTGCGCCCACATGAGTGCGCCAGAACTGGTCATCGACGCCATGCGCGCCTATCTTGGCATTGGCATCGGGGCAAACCATGATGGAGTTCGATGACTTGCCATGCTCGGTGCTGGTCACCGATGCATCAGGCAAGATACTGAGCGCCAACGCCGAATTGCGCGCAGTGGTGGCGAGAACCGCGCAGCAATTGCAAGAGCAGCCGATCGAGCTTCTGCTGCCACCGGCGAGCCGCATTTTTCTGCAAACCCATCTGTGGCCGATGTTGCTGCGCGATGGACATCTGCAGGAAATCCATCTGAAAATTTCCAGCGTACAAAATCAGCGCATTCCCGTCATGGTGAACTGCAAGAAACGTACAATGGCCGGCATCGACAGCTATGTCTGGATATTTTTTGTGGCGCGAGAGCGCAGCAAATTCGAAGAGAAACTGCTGGAAGCACGCCATGTCGCTGAATCGGCGGCTGCGGCACTCATTGCTAGAGAAGCATTCATCAAGACCATCACCGATGCGATGCCGGGTATGGTCGCTTATTGGGACCAGCAATTGCGCTGTCGCTTCATCAACCGATACGACATCGATGGCAGTACAGGGCAGCCGGTGACCATGCTGGGGGCATCGATGCAAGAGATTCTGGGCCAGCCTCTTTTCGACATGAACGAATCCCATATCCGCGGCGTGCTGGCAGGCCACAGACAAACCTTCGAACGCAAGTTGATCCGGGCCGATGGCAGCCTCGCTTACACGTTGGCGAACTACATTCCCGATGTCGATCTTGGTGGTAACGTAACGGGCTTCTTTGTTCTCGATACCGATATCACGCCAGTGAAGAGCGCCGAATTTGAATTGAGGCTCGCCGCCAGCATCTTTGACAGCACGGTCGAAGGGATCATGGTGACCGATGACGCCGGGATGATACTGTCGGTCAACCCCGCATTCAGCACCATCACCGGTTACAGCGCGGCTGATGTGATCAGGCATAAGGCTGGCATGTTGAAATCGGACCGGCACGATGCCACATTCCATGCCACGATCGTGCAATCGCTCGCCGTCCATGGTCGCTGGGAAGGTGAAACCTGGAGCCGGCGCCAGGATGGGACCATTTTTCTGGCACGGCAGTCGATCACGCTCATCCGCAGCAGCGGCGACGAACCGGTACGCTATGTGTCGATTTTCAATGACATCAGCGAACTGTGGCAAAAGAACGAAGATACCAGGCACATGGCATTCCACGACTTGCTGACCGGCTTGCCGAATCGGTCCTTGCTGATCGAAAGGATGACCCAGCTGATCGCCAGGACCGGGCGCGAGCCATGCAACCTGGCGCTGATGTTTCTCGACCTTGACGGCTTCAAGGCAGTCAACGACACGCTCGGCCATGAAACCGGTGACGACTTGCTGGTCATGGTTGCGCGCAGACTGGTCGCCCAGGTGCGCGCGCTGGATACCGTGGCCAGGCTGGGCGGCGACGAATTCATCGTCATGCTGAACAATCCTGTCAGCAGCGGTGAAGTGGCGCACATCGCAGAGCGCATCGTCGAATCGATCAACCGGCCGATGAAATTTGGTAAAAAAATAGCCAAGGTCGGCGTCTCGATCGGGATCGCCATCTATGACCTCGATGGCAGCACGCCGGCCCAATTATTGAAAAGTGCCGATGGCGCCATGTATCTGGCCAAGGCTGCAGGCAAGAACACTTTCCGCTTTTGTCAGCGCACCTGACTGCGCAATGCAGATGTGAGCATGTGAGCAATTGTAAAAGGTAGCCGCTCGAACCGGTGCTGGCCTTATAGTGGAAAGATGCGGTTCGGCCCAAGCAGCCGCAGTCGGCCAAGTTCGGCCATGTTCGGCCACACCAGCCGTATTCAGCAATCCCATCCACCCAAACCAGACCAGGAGTCGACATGTTGATTGCCACCTATGCCCTGTCGACCTTCTCGGTCGAACAAAAGAAGGAACGCAGCTTCATCGGGCGTCTCCAGCACACCTTGCACACCAATGCCGGCAAACTGCAAGAGATCGACCCGCTGCGCCTGGAATCAGATCTCGATCAGCTGAGCCGGTTTTCAGAGGCGCGCCACCAGCGCCGCATCTCAAGCTGCCTGATGCCGGCGGTGCGACGCGCCACGCGCGAAGCCGATCCGCTGCTGGCCGACATCGAATCGCTGCATCAAACTGGCAGCGACTTGTTGCTCGATCTGCGACACCGCCTGCGCCCTGCGTTTGCCAACGGATCAACCTACGGCACCATCAAACAGTTGTGCTGTTCGATGGAGCGCTATTGTCAGAACTTGTTGCAGCGCCTGGCGAAGGAAGAGCAGGAATTGCTGCCCTTGGCACGGCGCGTGATGTCCAGCGCAGACTGGTTTGCGGTCGGTTCGACCTTTTTATCACACGATGCAAGGCGTGCAGAGCGCGGCACAGCGCACGCGCAACATCTCAGGCCCAGGCAGATGGCGAGATGACGCCAAGCGCGTGCAACGCAGGCCTGCAAAAAAGAAATCCCTGCATCAGATCGATGCCCGCATCGTGCAGGAAATCGCGTTCGGCTGGCGTCTCGATGCCCTCGGCCAGCACGCGTACATCGAGTTCGGCGCAGATCGCCACAATGCCGCGCACGATCGCTTGCCTGGGTTTGCTGGCATCGATGCCGCGCACCAGGTCCATGTCGATCTTGATGATGTCGGGCTGGTATTCGGCCAGCAAACCCAGGCCAGCATAACCGGCACCGAAGTCGTCGATCGCGGTGTGAAACCCGAAGCGACGATACTCACGAAAAATGTTCACCAGATGTGCCCGATCCTGTACCTGTTCGCCCTCGGTCACTTCGAAGATGATGCGCTCGATCGGAAACTGATAGCGCTGCGCCGCTTCAAAGGTGCTGCGGATGCACGATTCGGGTCGGTAGACCGCATTGGGCAAAAAATTGATCGACAATAATTCTTGCATCCCCAGTTCTGCCGCACCGCGTATCGCTTCGACCCGGCAAGTCTGGTCGAAGCGATAGCGGTTCGCATCGGTTACCTGCGACAATACCCACTGGGCCGATTCGCCGTTCGGCCCACGCACCAGCGCTTCATGCGCATAAACGGTGCGCCGGGCCAGATCGACGATAGGCTGGTAAGCAAACGCCAGGCCAAAACCGAGCTCCTGATCGCTGCGGCATTGCACGCACCGACTGCTGGTCTGCTGCGCATCGCTGCGGTCTGACAGGATAAGGTTCATGCGGCGCCATCGGTTGAAAAACACGCTGCCAGGTGCAGATAGTTACTTATAACATGATTTTATCGCAACATGAAAACCTGCCAGACATTATTTTTTGTATGTATTTTAACAACACATCTACAGACGATAATGCGACAATCACGCTCTCTTCCTTATTATAAAAAACCATGAAAAAATTGTTTCATGTCGCCGCCTTGGTACTGCTGGTCAGCTCCTGGGCGCAGGCACAAGTCCACTTCCCCCCTGGCAGCGCACGCCCCGACAATCCCCAGGCAGCCACGCGCGATCTCGAACGCCAGATGCAGAGTCGGGAGCAAGCCAAGACACCCGTCGGGACACAGCCCAAGTCACAGCGCGTACTGGTCGAGTGCCGCGACGGCTCGCGCCGCATCGCGCGCGTCTGCCGCCGCCACGGCGGCATCGCCCGCGCCAAAGACTAGCGCATCAGAAATCGTGGCGCAGGCCGACATTGATCTGGCGCTTGCGCCCTGCTACCTTGCCATCGACGCGGCTCACCAGGTATTGCCGATTGGCCAGATTGTGCGCGCTGACAAAAAAACTGGTGCTGACATTGGCTGGCCGATAAGTCAGCGACGCATTGAACAGCGTCACTGCCGGGATCTCGCCGCTGGTGCCGGACGCCGTTTCGATCCGGGTATTTTCGCCATCGGAAAACTGGCTGCCGACATGATGGATGCCGATCCTGGCGTCGAAGCGATCATCCTGGTAACCCAGCGACAACGCAGCGAGGTTGCGAGGTGCATAAGGCAAGCGATTACCGCTGACAATGTTTTCGGTTCCGACATCGCGCTTGAATTTGGCCGTGAATAAATTGGTATACGAAGCGCTCATGTAAAAGCGTTCCAGCGTCGGGTGCACCTTGCGCAGCGCGATGCGGCCAGCCATCTCGATCCCGCTCTGCTGCGATTGGCCGCCATTGACGAACGTGCCACTGGTGGCGCCATTGATGACGATTTGATCGAAACTGGTGTCGAACAGTGTCGCCTCGAGCGTCACATCCTTGACATGGCGCGAGCGCAAACCGAGTTCGATATTGGTGCTTTCTTCCGGCCGCGTCTTCGATACCACGGCGCTGTCGTTGCCATCGGCGCCGATGTCGCGATCCGGGCGCGGCGGCGCAAAGCCCTTGTGCACGCCGGCAAACAGGGTGGTGTCGGCGATCCCGTTCCATGCCACGCCAAAACCGGGCAATATCTTGGTGATCTTGTTGCTCAAGCTCGATTCGGGATTATTGTGCGTCAAGCCATCGGCGCGCAGCACATCGGTGTCGATCGTCAATTGCTCGACGCGCACGCCGGGGGTGATGGCCCAGTCACCCAGGTAAGAGGTATTTTGCGCATAGTAGGAGCGCGACTTGACATCGATGTTGATCAATTCGCGCGGCAAACTGTTGCCCGCCGCAAAGTTCAAGTCCTGAAACGAGGCGTCGTTGCCACGGTATTGTTCGCGCCGGATATCTTCCTGATGCCAGCGCAAGCCGATGACGGCATCGTTGTCGATGCCAAACAGCGTGTGGCGGATGTCGAGACGCGGCTCGACGCCCCAATAGTTGAAGGCACGCGGGCGCCAGCGCCCGCCGCACAGATCTGCATTGCTCAATGCATTGTTGTCGACTCCGCTCGGACAACGCTCCAGCCTGGAACGACCAGCGTTCTCGCCCGGGGCATCGATTTGACGAAACGAGGCGCGCTCGGAGTCGACGTAATAATATTGCGTACTCAACGTGACTTGATCGTTCATCTTGAACAGGTGGCGCAACTGCAGCGCCTTGCGCTCGAACTCGAACTTGTCATTGCCTGCGGTGGGCGCCTGATACTTGTCTTCCTGCCATTCGAGGGCGCCGAGCGCGGTTTCGGAGATGTTCGACTCTTCCTTGTAATAGCCAGCCTTCGCGATCAACGTGTGGCGCGGTGACACGTTGAGCTGGCCCTTGACGGTGTATTCCTCCACATCGAAGTCGTGGCCGCTGCGCACCCCGTCGCCGTGCTTCTTGATGGCATCGAACATGATGCCGCCGCGCTGATCGCCGACCCCGATATTGCCATGCAAGCTCTTGAAATCATGGTTCCCGCCAGTAGCCGTAACGCTGCCGGCAACGCCATCGCTGGGCACCGGCTCGGTGACGAAATTGATCATGCCGCCTATCGTTTGCGGCCCGTACAACACCTGGCCCGACCCTTTCACTACCTCGATGCGCTTGATCCGTTCCAACGACGTCGAATAGTGCGCCGATGGATCGCCATACGGCGCCAGGAACAGCGGCATCCCGTCTTCGAGCAGCAGCGTGCGCGACGAGCGGCGCGGATCGAGGCCGCGCATGCCGATGTTCAAGGCCAGACCAAAAGTATCTTCACCCACGATATGGATGCCGGGCACTGCATCGAGCGCTTCCTTGATCGAAAATGGCCGACGCGTATCGAGTTGCTCCCGGTTAACGACTACAAACGAACCGGGCACCGCTTCCAGCTGTTCCGGCAAAATGCCTACCACCGTCACGATCGAGCTCACCACCGGCAGCGCCGCGCCGCGCTTCTTGTCGTCGATCGCCGCTTCCTGCGCCTGTGCCAAAGGCGGCGCCAGCATCAAGGTCGAAATCACTGCCGCGCGAATGAATCTGGGTCTGATAGCCATGGTATCTCCTGCTGTTAGTCGTTGTGCCAGCGCCGACGTCCTCTGCCAGCACAGCGGCAGCTGTACTGGCAAAAAGGCGCACGCGTGACATGCCAATCCGACTATAAATGATTGCAGTAGTGCAAGTGTCAGGATTTGGTCACGGAGAAGCCGGGAAAAATTCCCGGTCCGCGCAAGTACAGCGAATCTTGTGCAACAGGAGTGGCGATCTTGGCAGCTATTGGCAGCGACCGTCTGGCGCAGACCAGCGCCCTGGATGGTCAGGTCAGGTCAGCCCAGCAAGTTGCGCTTGCTTTTCAGCGCTGCCTTCGCTGGCATGCCACTGGCTTGGACTGCAGCTTGCCTGGTCTGCTCGTAGCTGACCTGGGCGCTGGTCACCGACGACAACAGCATCGCCATCGCGCTCTCGGATCCGGCTGGCGCATTTCTGGCGATGTCGCCGACCAGGCTGCTGACCTTGCAAAGCGCTTCAGCCACCCGGGCATTGGACAATTCCACATGGGCGGAAGACATGATTTCCGCCAGATAACCATTATAGGCAAGCATTTGGGATTCGAAGAAAGTCTTGCTGGCAGAGGTATGTGGATCGGTATTCAAGAACATGGCGTTTCCTCGCATCGGGAGTGGGATAGGCTGATGCCGGGCGCTTATTGTGCGCCGCAGCAAACCGATTGTTCCACAGACCACTATTTCTTATTTGATATAAAACAAGAAAAGTCGACACGACGGCCCTGCAAAGCGCCATCTCGGCGCCTGCAGGCGCGCATTCGCTTCGTCATCGGTGCGCACTTGATCGGCGCAGCGCAGCGAACAACCACACACCGCCCAGCACGAAGCCCCATCCGATCAAAGCGCGACCGGTGTTGATCTGGGTTTCCAGCGAATAGGCATTACACAGACGCAAGTCGGTGCTGGTGAAATAAAAGCCCAGCCAGATCATCATCGGCACCGCATA
>CANFGA010000128.1 GCA_947446335.1 Oxalobacteraceae bacterium
GCGGCTCTTGCTCACGAAGACGGCATCCTCCGGTTCCGCCACTTCGACCGGGTCATGCAGCGCTTGCTCGACCTGGCGCAGGCCGAATTCTTCCTTGCCCACTGCGAGGAACAATTCATCGACCTTGGCAAAGCCGAGCTTTTGCGCCAGCATCTCCAGATTGACTGCCGTCTTGCCCTCGCGCTGCAATGACTTTTCCACCATTGCGCGGCCGTGGGCCAGCGTTTCTTGCATGTCGATCGCATGAAACCAGGCCCGCACCTTCGAGCGCGTGCGGGTGCTGACGGCATAGCCGGCGCCCAGCCAGTCGCGCGACGGACCGGCCGTGCCCGGCGCGCCCTTGGCCGTGATGATTTCGCAGGTCTGACCGTTCTTCAGCGGCGTGTTCAGCGGCACCATGATGCCATCGACGCGCGCGCCGCGGCAGCGGTGGCCGACATCGCTGTGCAAATGGTAGGCGAAGTCGATCGGCGTCGCCCCGACCGGCAATTCCAGCACCCGCGCTTGCGGCGTCAGCACGAAGATCCGGTCGTCCAGCGTGGCCGACTTCAGCTTTTCAACCCACTGGCGCTGGATTTCTTCCTGGCCGACGACCGCGTCCGAGACATCGGACTTCCAGGCCAGCAACTGGCGCAACCAGGCGATCTTTTCATCGTACTTCTGGCCCGCGAAATTGGCCCCGCCCTCTTCCTTGTAGCGCCAGTGTGCCGCCACGCCATATTCGGCAAAGCGATGCATTTCCTGAGTGCGAATCTGCACTTCGAGCGGACGGCCATCGTCGCCCATGACGATCGAATGCAGGGACTGGTAGCCGTTGGGCTTGGGGCGGGAAATGTAATCGTCGAATTCCTTCGGGATCGGCGTCCAGATGTTATGCACCAGCCCCAGCACCGTGTAGCAAGTCTTGACGTCGGCCACGATCACGCGAAAGGCGCGCACATCATACAATTCGTCGAAGTCGAGTTCCTTGCCGCGCATCTTGCTCCAGATGCTGTAGATGTGCTTGGGTCGGCCGAACACTTCAGCCTCGATGCCGGCGCTCGCCAATTCACTCTGCAGGCGCAAGATGGCCGAACTGACGAAACCTTCGCGCATCATGCGCTTCTCTTCGAGCATCTTCGCGATGCGCTTGTAGGCTTCAGGGTCGATGAAGCGAAATGACAGATCTTCCAATTCCCACTTCAATTGCCAGATACCGAGCCGGTTCGCCAGCGGCGCATACAGGTCCAGCGTTTCCTTGCCGTAGGCGCGGGTCATGTCGTTGAACAGCTTTTGCTCGGAAAAATAGCGCAGCGTGGTCACGCAAGAGGCCAGGCGCACCAGCACCACGCGCATGTCGGATGCCATCGCCAGCAGCATCTTGCGCAGCGTTTCGATCTGCGCCATGGTTTGCTGCGCCGCATTCTTGCCGCGCCCATTGCCCACCGGCACCACCTGCGTGAGCGCGCGCAAGCGGATCAGCTGGCGCACGCCGATCGCCAGATCGCATACCGGCTTGCCGAAGCGCGATTCGATGTCGCCGGTGCGCACCGGATCGATCAAGGTCAACTGGAACAGCAAGCCGGCGATGCGGGTTTCTGCATCGCTGCGCAAGATGGCCAGCGTGATGGCAACGCCGAGCGAAAAGTCGAAGGCGCTCTGACCTATCGAGCACTGCTTGTCGGCATAAGCTTCGTTGGCATAGTCGAGCGCCTCCAGAACACGGGCCACGTCTTCAGGACCCAGGCCCTGCACCAATTGATCCGACGTTGCGCTACCGGGCGCGGCAATGGACACCATGACAGAACCTAGCGCTCTGCTGCAGTGATGACGACTTCCACCAGGCATGCCGGATTGGCCAGTCTCGCTTCCACGGTCGCGCGCGGCGGCGTATGGCCGGGTGCAGTCCAATCGTCCCACACGGCGTTCATGCCGGCAAAGTCAGCCATGTTCGACAGGTAGATCTGGCAACTGAGGATGCATGTCTTGTCGCTGCCGGCCTCGGCCAGCAAACGGTCGACATGGCCCAGCACTTCACGCATCTGGACGTCGATATCGGGTTCCAGGTCTTCAGAGATCTGGCCCGCCAGATAGATCGTGCCATTATGAATTGCCACTTCGGACAAGCGTTGGCCTACGTGCAGTCGTTTGATTTCCATGCTGATTCTCGATTATTGTTAGGGTTGAAGCTGAAGGCCAAGCCGAGCTTGGAGCCGAGCTTTCAAGCTCGGCTCTCAAGCCGAGGCCAAGGCTGGTCCAGGCTGGCGCTGCGCGCCGGACTACTGGCTCAGCAAAAATTGTCGTGCAATCGCAATCTGGTCGGCATGCGTGAAAGTCGGAGCGTGCCCGACGCCGGGCACTTCGGCCAGCTGCGCCTTCGGTCCGCGCACGGTCATCGCTTGCGCCGTCTCGGGCGAGAGCAGGTCGGAGTCGGCGCCACGCACCAGCAAGGTCGGGCATCGGATCGCATCATACGCTGTCCACAGCGATGCCTCGTCACTCTTGGCAGACTCTGGCGTGGACGACTTGAACGGCAGCGCCAGACCCAGATCGTAGTGACGGATCCACATGCCGTCATCATCCTGGCGCAGCACGTCGGCAGCCAGCTTGTGCCACTCTTCTTCGCTATGCGGGCCAAAAGTGACGGAGACATCGCGGATGAATTTGGCGGCCAGATCAAAACTAGGGAAACGTACATCCTGGCCGATGTAGTCACCGATGCGCGCCAGTGCGACCGGGTTCAGCGTCGGTCCGATGTCATTCAAGACCAGTTTGCGCACCGGGTTGCCCGGCAGCGACGCCAGCACCAAGCCGATCAAGCCGCCCATCGACGTGCCGAGCCAGTCGACCGCTTGCACTTCACCTGGCTTGAGCACGCGCGCCAGCAAGGTCACGCTATCGCTGACGTATTGCGGAATCTGGTACAGGTTCTTGAGGGCCAGCCGGCCGGAGCGCCCGCGCCCGACGATATCGGGACAGATCACGCGGTACTCGTCGCACATGGCGCGCGCGAGCGCATCGAAGTCGCCGGACACGCGGGTGACACCGTGCACGCAAACGAGCACCTTCGGATTATCCGGATCGCCCCATTGTTTGTATGCCATGCTGTGCAAGCCAGCAGCGGAAATGCATTGGACTGATTGGTATGTCGCTTCGATCATGATGATTCCTTGTCAGATTCATATTCGTCGCCAAATATAATACTATAGTCGGATAAACTTGCATGATGACTACAACATGCATTTTATAGGATCTTGCGCTGCAGACCCCGTCAAAACGGGACATGGCACACTTTTAACATAACCACTGGCAACATTCACCAAAGAGGATTGCATGACAAACAAGATCTTGAACGGAAAAACAGCACTCGTTACCGGCTCCACCTCCGGCATCGGCCTCGGGATTGCCCGCGCGCTCGCTGGCCAGGGCGCCAACATCATCTTCAATGGCTTCGGCGACGCCGCCGAGATCGCAGCATTGCAAGCGGATGTGGCCAGCGAATTTGGCGTACGGACCGCGCATCACAATGCCGACATGTCCAAGCCAGCCGAAATCGCAACGATGATCCAGTTCGCCGCCGACCAGTTTGGCGGCGTCGACGTGCTGGTCAACAATGCCGGCATCCAGTTCGTGGCCGATGTCGTCGATTTCCCGATCGAAAAATGGGATGCCGTGATCGCCATCAATCTCAGTTCCGCCTTCCACACGTCGCGCCTGGTGCTGCCGCAGATGAAGGCGAAGAACTGGGGCCGCATCATCAATCTGGCGTCGACCCATGGCCTGGTCGGCTCGGTCCAGAAATCGGCCTATGTTGCAGCCAAGCATGGCTTGCTCGGCTTGACCAAGGTCACCGCGCTGGAACTGGCTCAGACCGGGATCACCGTGAATGCGATCTGTCCCGGCTTCGTGCTGACCCCCCTGGTGCAAAAACAGGTCGATGCACGCGCAGCAAAAGATGGCATCAGCAACGAACTGGCCAAGAAAGCCTTGCTGTCCGACAAGCAGCCATCGGGCGAATTCGTCACGCCTGAAGACCTGGGTGCACTGGCCGTGTTCATGTGCAGCGCGGCTGCCAACCAGGTGCGCGGCGCGGCATGGAACATGGATGGTGGCTGGGTCGCCCAATAAGCCGACTCAAGCAGCCGGCTCAATGAGATGACGCAATGACGACGATCGACAGAGGTGCTTTCTTCTGTCGATCATCAAGCATCTGCGGTTATCCACAATTGAGCTGATCGGCAATCCCGGCCACAATCCGTCCCTCAAACTGCCGAGGCGACAAAATGAAAAAACCGTTCTATAAAATTCTGTATGTGCAAGTCGTCTTTGCCATCGTCTGTGGCGTGCTGCTGGGCATGTTTTACCCTGCCAATGCCGTCGACATGAAGCCGCTGGGCGATGGCTTCATCAAACTGATCAAGATGATCATCGCACCAGTGATTTTTTGTACCGTCGTCTCCGGCATCGCCGGCATGAGCGACATCAAGAAAATCGGTCGCGTCGGCGGCAAGGCCTTGCTCTACTTCGAAGTCGTCTCGACCATCGCACTGGCGATTGGCCTGGTCGTGGCCAATGTGTTGAAACCGGGCGCCGGCTTCAATGCCGATCCGTCCAAGCTCGATGCCAAGTCGATCGAGCAATACACCAGTGCGCACGGCACCACGACCGTCGAGTTCCTGATGAACATCATCCCGAAGACATTCGTCGATGCGTTCGCCAAGGGCGACATCTTGCAAGTGCTGCTGCTGGCGATTCTGTTCGGCTTTGCGCTGTCGCTGCTCGGCGACAAGGGCCGTCCGGTCACCAAGTTCATCGATGAAGTATCGCTGGTCATCTTCGGCATCGTCAACATCATCATGAAAGTGGCTCCTATCGGCGCATTCGGCGCGATGGCGTTCACGATCGGCAAATTTGGCCTCGCATCGTTGATTCCTCTGGCCAAGCTGATGGGTTCGTTCTACCTGACCTGTTTCCTGTTCATCTTTGTCGTGCTGGGCGCGATCGCCCGATACACCGGCTTTTCGATCACCCGCTTCATCTCCTACATCAAGGAAGAGTTGCTGATCGTGCTGGGCACGAGCTCGTCGGAAAGCGCGCTGCCAGCGTTAATGAACAAACTGGAAAAGCTTGGTTGCTCGAAGCCGGTGGTGGGTCTGGTGGTTCCTACCGGCTACTCGTTCAATCTGGACGGCACCAACATCTACATGACGATGGCGGCCCTGTTCGTGGCGCAAGCAACCAACACCGACCTGACCCTGATGCAAGAATTGACGATCCTGGGCGTGGCGATGCTGACCTCGAAGGGTGCCTCCGGCATCACAGGCGCCGGTTTCATCACGCTGGCCGCAACGCTGGCCGTGGTGCCGACAATTCCCGTGGCCGGCATGGCACTGATCCTGGGCATCGACCGTTTCATGAGCGAATGCCGCGCATTGACCAACTTCATCGGCAACGGTGTGGCAACGGTCGTGGTCTCGAAATGGGAAAATGAACTCGACGTCGAGACCATGAAGCGCGAACTCGCCAAGCCATCGAAAGGTGCAGGCCCTGGCACGCATACTGTCGGCGGCATGGGCGGCAACAGCGTCGACACCGGCAAGGTACCGGTCTGAGTTGATCTGATCACCAAGCACTTGATACACCGCCGGCGAACACCGCCGGCCACAATGCAAAAGGCCCCGGAAGTGATTCCGGGGCCTTTTGCATTGCAGAACACAAGCAGTTGGAATTACACCGCGCTGACGTCGAGTTCGGCCTCGGTGGCGGTGATCACGTCTTCCTTGGTCACGCCCGGTGCCAGTTCGAGCAGTTTGAAGCCGGCCGGGGTCACTTCGATCACGCCCAGATCGCTGACGATCAGATCGACGACGCCCAGGCCGGTCAGCGGCAAGTCGCATTGCTTGAGCAATTTGTGCGACGTCGTGCCGTCCTTGGCCTTGGCGACGTGCTCCATCAACACCACCACGCGCTTCACGCCAGCGACCAGGTCCATCGCGCCGCCCATCCCTTTCACCATCTTGCCAGGAATCATCCAATTGGCCAGATCGCCTTTTTCCGACACTTGCATCGCGCCCAGGATCGCCAGGTTGATCTTGCCGCCACGGATCATGCCGAACGAATCGGCCGAACTGAAGTAGGCGGCGCCGGGCAATGCGGTCACGGTTTGCTTGCCGGCATTGATCAGGTCGGCGTCGACGTCAGCATCGAGCGGGAAAGGGCCGATGCCGAGCAAACCGTTTTCCGATTGCAAGAACACTTCGATGTCCTTCGGTACATAGTTCGCCACCAGCGTCGGCAAGCCGATGCCCAGATTGACGTAAAAACCGTCCTGCAGTTCCTGCGCCGCGCGCGCGGCCATTTCATCACGAGTCCATGCCATAGTAATCTCCGTCTTTCTTTTCTAGCTGCTGTTTGAGCGCGCTCTTAGTTGGCGCGCACGGTGCGTTGTTCGATCCGCTTTTCCGGGTGCGCGTTGAGCACGATGCGGTGCACGAAGATGCTCGGCGTATGCACATGATCGGGATCGATCTCGCCGATCTCGACCAGGTGCTCCACTTCGACGATCGTGATCTTGCCAGCCATCGCAACGTTCGGATTGAAATTGCGCGCCGTCTTGCGATACACCAGATTGCCCGCGCGGTCGGCCATGTACGCCTTGACCAGCGAGACGTCGGCCACCAGGCTGCGCTCCATCACGTATTGCTCGCCGTCGAATTCGCGCAATTCCTTGTCTTCGGCTACCAAGGTACCGACCCCGGTCTTGGTGAAGAAGGCGGGAATGCCGGCACCGCCGGCGCGCAATTTTTCAGCGAGCGTGCCTTGCGGCGTGAATTCGAGTTCGAGTTCACCGGCCAGATACTGGCGCGCGAATTCCTTGTTTTCACCAACATAGGATGCGATCATTTTCTTGATCTGACGCGTGGCGAGCAATTGACCGAGGCCGAAACCGTCGACCCCGGCGTTATTGGAAATGGCGGTCAAGCCGCTCACGCCCGAATCGTGCAAGGCCTTGATCAGCGCCTCGGGAATGCCGCACAGGCCAAAACCGCCCACAGCAATCGTTTGACCATCTTTGACAACGCCTGCCAGCGCCGATGCGGCGTCAGGATAAACTTTATTCATGCATGTCCCCCCTTTTTGTTAAGCTATATCGCCATGCGATCGCTTGGATGTGAATTCTTAGCATAAAATACGGCGCACAAAAGCACAATACCGTAAAACTACCTGTAACATCTGTCCCGGCCGCCCTGCGCCACAACCGAACCGAATTCTCCAATGAACGCACTCAAGGCCATCGATTATGAGAGCATATTCCTGCATGCGCCGGTAGGCATGTGCATCTCGGAAAAGCGCATCATTCAATCCTGTAACGATGCGCTGGCGAAGATGTTCGGCTATGCCAGGCTCGATCTGGTGGGCCAGTCATTTCTGGTGCTGTACCCGACGATGGATGAGTTCTTGCGCACCGGCGACCGGATCATCCCGATCATGAACGCCAAGGGCCGCTATTCCGATGAGCGCATCATGCGCCGCGCCAGCGAAGAATTGTTCTGGTGCCACGTCAGCGGCCATGCGCTGCAAGCGAACGATCCGCTCGGGTCGGGCATCTGGACGTTTGAAGATGTCAGCGAAAAACGCCCGGTCACCGCGCAACTGACGCCGCGCGAGCGGGAAATCGCCGCCTTGCTGGTCGAGGGGAAAACCAGCAAGATGATCGCGCGCCAGATCGACCTGAGCCCGCGCACGGTGGAAATGCACCGCGCCAA
>CANFGA010000129.1 GCA_947446335.1 Oxalobacteraceae bacterium
CCAGAGCATCGGTATCTTGGCGGCGGCACGCGACATCAGCGCGCAAAAGGCGCTGGAACAGCAATTGCGCGACCAGCAATTCTATACCCGCTCGCTGATCGAATCGAACAGCGATGCGTTGATGACCACGGATCCGCTGGGCATCATCAGCGATGTCAACGGCCAGATGGCGCAACTGACCGGCGTGCCGGCCACGCAACTGGTAGGCACGCCATTCAAGCGCTACTTCACCGACCCAGATCTGGCCGAACAAGGCATCAAGCTGGTGCTGCAAGAAGGCAAGGTCAGCAATTATGAATTGACCGCGCGCGCGCTCGATGGGATGGAAACCGTGGTGTCTTACAACGCCTCGACCTTCCACGACCGCGATGGAAAATTGCAAGGCGTGTTCGCCAGCGCGCGCGACGTCACCGAGCGCAAGCGCTTTGAGCAGCGGCTGCAAGAAAAAAACATCGAAATGGAAAATGCGAACCTGGCCAAGGATCGTTTCCTGGCCAGCATGTCGCACGAATTGCGCACGCCCCTGAACGCGATCATCGGCTTCACCGGCACGCTGTTGATGAAGCTGCCGGGACCGCTGACGGCGGGCCAGGACAAGCAACTGAAGATCATCCAGAGCAGCGGGCGCCATCTGCTGTCCCTGATCAACGACTTGCTCGATGTCGCCAAGATCGAAGCTGGCAACGTGGAGCTCGATCTGGTGCCGGTCATTTGCCAGGAAGTCGTCAAGGAAGTGATCGACACGCTGCTGACGCTGGCCGAACAAAAAGGCCTGGCATTGAGCGCCGAGACGCCTGTGCCCTTGATCACGCTGCACACCGACCGCCGCGCGCTGAACCAGATCTTGCTCAATTTTGTCAATAACGCCATCAAGTTTACCGAGACCGGCGCAATTTCCCTGAATCTGACGCAGCGCCATGAAAACGGTCATCTGCTGACCCGTTTTTGCGTCACCGATAGCGGGGTCGGGATCCGTCCGCAAGACCAGACCAGGCTGTTCCAGGCGTTCACCCAGCTTGATTCGGGTTCGACCCGGCGCTACGAAGGCACCGGACTGGGGCTGTACCTGAGCCAGAAACTGGCAGCGCTGATCAAAGGCAGCCTGTCGTTTCACAGCGAGCATGGCAAGGGCAGCACCTTCGTGCTGGAACTGAAGTCGTGATTTCGTAGAAGCAGTGCCTCGACTCATCAGGCTCCCTCATCCCCGGCCCTGCTCCCGTCATGCGGGAGCGGGGAGAAATCAATCAAACGAGGCTTACACTTGTCAGCACGCATCCTTATCATCGAAGACAACCCGGCCAACATGGAGCTGATGAGCTATCTGCTCGAGGCCTTTGGCCACACTGTCTTGCCACTTTACAATGGCGAAGAAGGCGTGGAGGCGGCGCGCGCGCAATTGCCGGACCTGATCCTGTGCGACATCCACTTGCCCAAGATGGATGGCTACGGCGTATTACAGCAACTCAAGTCGGAAGCAGCGCTGCGCAACATCCCGGTCATCGCCGTGACGGCACTGGCGATGGTGGGCGATCGCCAGAAGCTGCTGGCCGCCGGTTTCGATGGCTATCTGGGCAAGCCGATCGAACCTGAATTGTTCGTTGGCCAGTGCGAGCAATATCTGGATCGCGCATTGCACTCGAGCGTGGCGCTGGCCGCAGCGGATCCTGCGAGCGAATCTGACGCCGCGCCAGGTGGCGCGCCAAAGAATGGAACACCGGACAAAATCCGCAGCAAAACACCGAGCACAATACTGGTGGTCGACGATCTGGCGGCGAACCGTGAATTCATCCGCTGCGCCCTCGAACCGAGCGGCTATCAGGTGGTCCTCGCGAACAGCGCGCGCGAAGGTCTGGCGCGCGCCAAGGAGCAAGATGTCGACCTGATCCTGTGCGACCTGCACATGCCCGATGAAGATGGCATCGTGCTGATCAATGCCGTGAAAGCGGACTCGCGCCTGCGTGCCGTGCCATTCGCCTTCATCAGCGCCGCGCAGGGTGAAAAGACGATACAGCGCTGCCTGCAAAACGGTGCCGTGCACTTCATCCAGCATCCGATCGAGCCCCACATGCTGATCAGGGAAATCGAGGATTGCCTGCGCATCGCACTCGTCAGCGGGAGCCGCCCGTGATGAAGACGATACTGATCGTCGACGACCGGGTCATCAATCTCGAATTCCTGGCGATGCTGCTGGACTATGCCGGCTATCGCGTCATCAGGAGCATCGACGGCCTGCAGGCGCTCGCCATGGCCCGCGCGGAACTGCCGGCGCTGGTGATCTCGGACATCGCGATGCCGGAGATGGATGGCCTCGAATTGGTGCAGCATCTGCAGGCCGATCCGACCACGGCCGCGATACCGGTCATTTTCTACACCGCGACCTACAGCGCCAGCGAAGCGCGCTCGATGGCGCAAGCCTTGGGCGTGGTGGCGGTGCTGACCAAGCCGGCCGAACCGCAACATATCCTGGACCTGGTCGCCCACACGCTGGGCGATGTCGCGGCGCTGCCCGATGCGACCGTGCCAGCAGCGCCCGATTCAAGCCCGCCCAGCGAGGCCACTGGCCAGAGCGCGATGACGCCATTGCTCATGCCCTACGCACTGGACTCGCAAGCGCTGAGCCTGCGTCTGGCGGCGCTGCTGGAACTGAGCATCACGCTGGCGGCCGAGCGCGATGCGCAACTGCTGCTCGATCTGTTTTGCCGCTCCGCACAAAACATCATGAATACCGCGCAAGCGGCGGTCGGCATGCATGGCAACGGGCAACCGCAACGTTTTTCCAGCTGCGGCATCGGCGCCACCGACATCGCTGCGCTGTTCGAGATCAGCGATCCGGTGGCCGGACTGCTGCGGCTGCATTTCGCCGGCGCGAGCGCGCTGGGTACGGCTGCCATGTTGCCGGCAATTGCTGCACTGCCGGCATCGCATCCGTTGCGGCGTCATTTTCTGATGGTTCCCGTGCAGACGACTACGCCGGGCTGGCTCTATCTGGCCGGCAAACCCGGCGCGGCCGACTTCAGCATGGAAGACCAGGAAATCGCGGTGACGCTGGCCGCGCAATTGGCGCCGGTGTATGAAAACAGAAGCTTGTACGACGCCGTGCAGCAGCATGTGGATCAGCTTGAAACAGAAGTCGTGCAGCGCAAACTGGTGACCGACAAGCTCGCGCTGAGCGAGGCGGGCTTGCGCCACGCGCAAGTCTTGACCAAATCGGCCCACATCGTCACCGTGCAAGACGGTCTGTTCGAAAGCTGGTCGAAAACGTTGCCGCAATTGATCGGCTTGAGCCATGCCGCGATGCCTGAAAACAGACGGGAGTGGCTGACCATCGTCGATCCTGCCGATCGTACCCGGGTCATGGCATGCCTGATCGAGGCCGGCAACAGCGGGGAACGCACCGAAACTTGCTACCGGGTGCGGCGCAGCGACGGCACGCTCATCGAGTTGCATGAAGTGCTGGAGCCGTTGCCAAGTCAGCCCGACTCGGATGGAAAAATACGCTGGTTTCATACGCTACAAGACGTCACCGAGCACAAAAGACAGGAGCGCAAGGTGGCCCGCCTGAGCCGGGTTTCGGCCATACTCAGCGGTATCAACTCGGCGATCGTGCGCATCCACGATCGCGATGCACTGTTCCAGGAAACTTGCCGCATCGCCATCAATCAAGGCGCATTCGGCATGGCATGGATCGGCGTGCTCGATCCCGGGTCGCAAGATGGTGCGATGCATGACTGGTTCAGCGGCGATCCGCAGCAAAATGCACCATTCCCGACCGATGCCAGCGACATCGACACGCCGTGGCGCAGCGCAGCGCGCGAACAGCGCACCATCGTTTGCAACGACATCCACCTCGACCAGGCGCTGTTGCCACATTGCGCGCAGTTGAGCGCCTATCGATCGGTCGCGGCATTGCCGCTGATGCTGGACAGTCGCGCCGTGGCAGTGATCGTGCTGTTCGCCGACGAGGTCGGCATTTTCAATGAGGATGAACTGAAGTTGCTCAACGAACTGGCTGACGATCTCTCGTTTGGCCTGCAATTCATCGACAAGGAAGAGCGCCTCAGCTATCTGGCTTGCTACGATGTATTGACCGGTTTGCCCAACCGGATGCTGCTGCAAGACCGGGTGACGCAATTCGTGCAACAAGCCAGGCAGGGCAAGGTCAGCGTGGTGATGCTCGACCTGGAGCAATTTTCCCAATTGAACGACGTGCTGGGGCGCCATGCAGGCGATGCCGTGCTGGTGCAAGTTGCCCAGCGCCTGGATGCATCCTTGAGCGAGCCATACAGCCTGGCACGCGTCGCCGGCGACATTTTTGCGATCGCCATTCCCGACCTGGCGCAGGCGGCCGATGCGGCGGCGCTACTCGAGCAGCAGGTGCTGGCCGTATTCGATGCCGCCTTCACGGTCGACTTGCACAGGGTGCGCGTGACTGCGCGGGCCGGACTGGCCTTGTATCCGGACGATGGATCCGATGCCGAAACCCTGTTCAAGCATGCCGAAATCGCGCTCAAGAACGCCAAGTCCAGCGATGAACCGTATCTGTATTACGCACCGCACATGAACGCCGCGATCGCGGCGCGGCTGGCGTTGAAGGCCGAGCTCCAGGTTGCACTGGAACAGCAACAATTCATGGTCCACTATCAGCCGCGCGTCGATCTGGTTAGCGGCGCCATCGTCAGCGCAGAAGCGCTGATCCGCTGGCAACACCCGCAGCGCGGCATCGTGGCACCGGATCACTTCATCCCGCTGGCAGAGGAAAACGGCCTCATCGTCCCCATCGGAGACTGGGTCATCGCCGCAGTCTGCGCACAGCAGGCGGCCTGGCTGGCCAGCGGCGTGGCCATCGTTCCGGTGGCTGTCAACCTGTCCGCAGTCCAGTTCAAGAAAGGCGATGTGCTGCAAACGATACAAGACGCGCTGCAGCAGCATGATCTGGCGGCGCAGCATATCGAATTCGAATTGACCGAATCGATCGTAATGAACGATCCGGAGCAGGCTGCACACAAGCTGCAAGCGTTGAAGGAACTGGGCATCAAGCTCTCGCTGGACGATTTTGGCACCGGATTTTCTTCGCTGGCATATCTGAAGCTGTTTCCATTCGATTTTGTCAAAATCGATCGCGCCTTCATCACCGACATCACCAAGAGCCCCAAGGATGCGATGATCGCCACCGCCGTGATCGCCATGGGCCACAGCCTGAACCTGCGCGTCGTCGCCGAGGGCGTCGAAACCGCAGGACAACTGGACTACCTGCGCCAGCACAATTGCGATGAAATACAGGGCTACTATTTCAGCCGGCCGGTGCCGGTCGCGGCGTTTGAAACGATGCTGCGCGAAAAAAGACAACTGGGGTCACAAGACGCGTGAAATGCATGGCAAGGCAGTGCCATGCACCGCCCCGCAGACCCTGACAAACTTCCACCGCAGAGCTCTCGGTACAGATGATTCATGATAAAATCCTCTGTTATGCCTGAAGAAAACAGTTGCCGCCAGACAGGTTCAGCCGAGGCGCAATGTTGAACCCGGAATACGGCACCGGAATCGAATACAGGTTGTTGCGGACATGCAATGGCTTACATACCATATCACGCACTACATTAAGGGACTTCGGATGTCCGATCTGGCCACTCGCGCCAAGCTGGCGCGGCCTGACGCGCAGCTTCCAGTGCACGTGTATTTTGATGCAGCATTGCTGGAACGAGAAACGCAGCAATTGTTCCAATCTGGCCCGCGCTATGTCGGGCACGAACTGATGGTGCCCGCAATCGGCGACTTTGCGACGCTCGCGTCGGAACGCGAAGGGCGCATGCTGGTGCGCAATGCACAAGGCATCGAGGTGATGTCGAATGTCTGCCGCCACCGCCAGGCTCTGATGTTCAACGGGCGCGGCAACGCCAGCCACATCGTCTGCCCGCTGCACCGCTGGACTTACGATCTGCAGGGCCAGTTGATCGGTGCGCCGCACTTCCCCGAGACGCCCTGCCTGCACCTGGCGACGACGCCGCTGCAACGCTGGAACGGCTTGCTGTTTGAGCAGAACGGCTACAACGTGATGGAAAAACTGACGCAACTGTCGGTCGCTCAAGATCTCGATTTTTCCAACTACATGTTCGACCATGTCGAAGTTCAGACTTGCAACTACAATTGGAAAACCTTCATCGAGGTCTATCTCGAAGACTATCATGTCGAGCCTTTCCACCCGGGCCTGGGCGGCTTCGTGCGCTGCGACGATTTGCGCTGGGAATTCGGGCGTGACTACAGCGTGCAAACGGTCGGCGTCAATCAGGGTTTGCTGAAGGCAGGTTCGCCGGTCTACCGCAAGTGGCAAGATCAGGTCTTGAAATTTCGCGGTGGCACGCCGCCGCCCTACGGTGCAATCTGGCTCACGCTGTATCCGAACATCATGGTCGAATGGTATCCGCACGTGCTGATCGTATCGACCTTATGGCCGGACGGACCGCAAAAGACACGCAACGTCGTCGAGTTTTACTACCCCGAAGAAATCGTCCTGTTCGAACGCGAATTCATCGAAGCCGAACGCGCAGCCTACATGGAAACCTGTGTCGAGGATGACGAGATCGCGCTGCGAATGGATGCCGGCCGTGCGGCCCTGCTGCGGCGCGGCACCAGCGAAACCGGCCCCTACCAGTCGCCGATGGAAGACGGCATGCAGCACTTTCACGCATGGTATCGCGCCAATCTGGCGTTGTGACCACACCTTTCTTTTCAAAATAAGCCGGAACCAGATGCAATCATTGTGGATGTTATTCGCCAGTTTCATGTTCGCCATCATGGGCGTGTGCGTGAAACTGGCATCGAGTCGTTATTCAATCTCGGAAATCGTCATGTACCGCGGCCTGGTCGGCGTCACGGTCATGTTTTGCATGATCCGTTTTCAGGGCGGCAAATTCAGGACCAGCATGCCCAGGGAACACCTGTGGCGCGGCGTGGTCGGCGTGATCGCTCTGTGGATGTGGTTTTATGCGATCGCCGCGCTGCCGCTGGCCACTGCGGTGACGCTCAATTACATGGCGCCGATCTGGATCACACTGATGCTGTTTTGCGTCGCCTGGCTGCGCACCAGAAGCGGCCTCGAGTGGCCGCTGGTGGGCGCGATCGTGCTCAGCTTCACCGGCGTCGTGCTGCTGCTGCAACCGGCCTTCCATGCGCAGCAATTGGGCAGCGCAATGGTGGCGCTGATCTCGGGCATGCTGTCGGCGCTGGCTTACCTGCAGGTGCGCAGGCTGGGGCTGATGGGTGAACCGGAATACCGCGTCGTGTTTTATTTTTCGATCGTCAATGTGGCCGCCGGCGTGCTGGGCCACGTGGCCGGCGCCGGCGTGCTGGACTGGAGCCGGCACGACAATACATGGGATATCGCCCTGCTGCTGATCATCGGCTTGTCGGCCACGATGGCACAAATGGCGATGACGCGCGCCTACCGGCTCGGCAATACGCTGGTCGTGGCCAACTTGCAATATGCCGGCATCGTGTTTTCCAGCATCTGGGGCGTGCTCGTGTTCGGCGATGTGTTCGCCTGGACTAGCTGGCTGGGGATCGCCTTGATCGTCAGTTCGGGGATCGCCGCCACGTTCTACAATCAGCGCAAGACGCAACGCGAGCAGCAACACAACCAGCGCTTCGGCGATCAACGCAGCATGCCGCTAGGCAATCAATTCAAGTATCGCGTCGGCAAGCAGCCGAACCGCGCCCGCGCCG
>CANFGA010000130.1 GCA_947446335.1 Oxalobacteraceae bacterium
GGATGATCCACAGCTGGGCGCCATTGACACCGCATTTTTTTTCTATCCAGCTCGAATGGCGCTGCGCCGAGCGGATCACGATCCGCAATTTTTTCAGGATGGACGCGCGGTGTGCATCGGCGCCCGGCGCATCGGCGCCCGGCGTGTCGTCGCCCGGCTGCGCGCTTGCGGTTTCTATGGACATTGAAAACTCCAGATGTGCGGGATGGTATTGATGCGTATTGTAACAATGTCGCAGACCAGGGCGGCGAAACCGAAGACGTACATCGTTATATAATCGCGTATATGACGGATTGGCCGGCATGTGTTTGGCAAGGATCGATGATGCGCTACACCGCAGTTTGCAAATGGATGGTCACGGCCTTGCTGGCGACGGCGGCCGCTTCTGCGCCAGCTGGCCCGTTGCTGGTGTCGGCCGCATCGAGCCTGACGCAAGCGTTCAGGGAAGTGGCTGTCAGCTATCAGGCGCGCCATCCCGATGTCGAGGTGGCGCTCAATTTTGCCGCTTCGGGTGTATTGTTGCAGCAACTCGACAAGGGCGCGCCGGTCGACGTGTTGGCCAGCGCCGACCAGCACACGATGGACCTGGCGCAGCAGCGCGGCTTGATCGGCGCGCGGCGCGACTTTGCGCGCAACAGCCTGGTCGTGATCGTGCCGCTGCGTAATCCTGGTGCGCCCGCCGTGACCGGCCTGGCCGATCTGGCCAGACCCGAGATCACCCGCGTGGCGATCGGCAACCCGGCGATCGTGCCGGCCGGACGTTATGCGGCGCTGGCATTGCAGGCGGCCAAACTGGATCTGCAGGCAAAAACGATACAGACCCAGAACGTGCGCCAGGCGCTCGATTATGTCGCGCGCGGTGAAGTCGATGCCGGCTTCGTTTATCGCACCGATGCCGCCCTGATGCCAGGCAAGGTCAAGCTGGCGTTCGAGGTGATGCAAGGCGCTGCGATCCTGTATCCGATTGCGCCCAGCCAACGCAGCGCCAACGCCGTCGAGGCGGCGCGCTTCATCGATTTTCTCTTGTCCGATGCCGGCCAGGCGATCCTGGCCAGGCATGGCTTCCTGAAGCCCTGAATGGATCTTCACTTTGCATGGATCACGCTGGGCTTGTCGCTGAAAGTGGCATTCTGGGCCACGGCGCTGAACCTGGTGCTGGGCGTGGGCGTGGGCTTTTTGCTGGCGCGCGGGCGCTTTCCCGGGCGCGATCTGCTCGATACCGTGCTGACGTTGCCGATGGTGATGCCGCCCACGGTGCTCGGTTACTACCTGCTGGTGCTGTTCGGGCGCCAGGGTTGGCTGGGCGAATGGCTGCAAAGCCAGTTCGGCATCAACCTGATCTTCACTTGGCAGGGCGCCGTGATCGCCGCCGCGCTGGTGGCGTTTCCGCTGGTATTCAAGCCGGCGCGGGCCGCCTTCGAAGCGGTCGACGGCCAGCTCGAGCAGGCGGCGCGCGTGCTCGGCATTTCTGAGAGCGCGATTTTTTTCCGGGTCACGCTGCCGCTGGCTTGGCGCGGCATTCTGGCCGGCCTGTTGCTCGGTTTTGCGCGCGCGATGGGCGAGTTCGGCGCCACGCTGATGGTGGCCGGCAGCATTCCCGGCCAGACCCAGACCTTGTCGATCGCGATCTATGAAGCGGTCCAGGCCGGACAAGACGATAACGCCAACATGCTGGTATGGCTCACGTCGCTGGTCTGCATCGTGGTCTTGCTGACCGCCACGCGCCTGGCGCCGGGCCGGATTGCGCATCGATGACTTCTTCCCTTGCGCCGATGCAGCTCGAGATCGATATCGACACCACCTTGCGCTCTGCCAGGCGCAGCTTTCGCTTGCGCCTGCAGTACGCATCGACCAGCCCGCGCATCGTGATTCTGGGGCCGTCGGGCGCCGGCAAGAGCTTGACGCTGAAGGCGATCGCCGGCTTGATGACGCCGGATCGCGGCCATGTGCGCCTGGCCGGGCGCACGCTGTTCGATACCACGGCCGGCATCAACCTGACGCCGCAGCAGCGCAATGTGGCTTATCTGTTCCAGGACTATGCGCTGTTTCCGCATTTGACGGTGCGCCAGAATGTCGGCTTCGCTTTGCTGCGCGGCTGGCGCAATCCTGGTCCTGAACAGCAGCATGCGGCAGTCGACCATTGGCTGCGCCAATTCGATTTGTTGCATCTGGCGCATCAGTTTCCGGATCAGATTTCGGGCGGCCAGCGCCAGCGCACGGCGCTGGCGCGCGCGCTGGCCGCCGAACCCGGTGCCTTGCTGCTCGATGAGCCATTCGCGGCGCTGGATCAGACTTTGCGCGTGACGCTGCGGCGCGAACTCGACCAGTTGCAGCAGAATCTGGCGCTGCCGATGATCCTGATCACGCATGATCCCGACGATGCGAGCTGGTTCGGCGGCGATGTGCTGAACTTGCGCGATGGTCTGCGCGCTGGGCATGAAGATAATCAGGACGACAGCGCGGAGGGTGGCCGATGAAAGAGGGGACGATCGCGCTCGACGGCGCAGTCTGGCTGACCGCTGGCGGTGAAAAATTCGGCGGCGCCGACCGGGTCGCGCTGCTGCGCGCGATCGCGGCCTCGGGTTCGATCACGCAAGCGGCCAAGGCGCTGAAAATGAGCTACAAGGCGGCCTGGGACGCGGTCGATGCGATGAACAATCTGGCCGGCATGGCGCTGGTCGAAAGAACGACCGGCGGCAAGGGCGGCGGCGGCACGCGGCTGACATTGCGCGGCGCGCAACTGGTCGACAATTTCGAGCTGATCGCGCGCGCGCACCGCAGTTTTGTCGCGCAGTTGGCGCAACAGGCAGGCGGCAGCGCCGACGATTGGTTGTTGATAGGGAGAATGGGATTGAAGACGACGGCGCGCAACCAGTTCATGGGCCATGTCACGCAGGTCAAGCGCGGCACGGTGAACGACGAGATCGAACTGTCTGTGGCAGGCGGCCAGAAGATTGTGGCGATCGTCACGCACGAAAGCACCGATGGCCTCGACCTGGTGCCGGGCGCCCGTGCCTACGCCTTGATCAATGCCGCATCGATCATCGTCGTCACCGAGGGCGCCGGGGCCCGTTTTTCGGCACGCAACCAACTGGCCGGGCACATCGCGCGCCTGCAGACCGGCGCCGTCAACACCGAGGTCGTCATCGCGCTGCCGGGCGGCGCCACGATCGCTGCGATCGTCACCAATGACAGCAGCGCAGCACTCGATCTGGCGGTCGGCGTTGCCGCGAGCGCCATCTTCAAGGCCTCTTGCGTGATCCTCGGCGTCCCCGCGTAGGTACCGACGTCATTACTTGAAAATCATCTGTTGTGGGCAGGAACCGACGCGGATGACGATCATTATTTTCTTTAAAGTTAATTTAATATTAATTAATTAATCCCAATTGAGACAATGGCGATTTGAATAAATCTTATTTTTTGTTATATTAAAAAAATTAATTATTTGATTGAAGGATTGCCATGAACGATCTTGTTCCACAAGAAAAGGGCCCGACCAGCGTCCCTGATCTGCGTGGCGCCAGGACCTGCCCGAAGTGCCTGTCGGCGCAGCGGACGCGCCGCATTCCGCGCCCGCTGTGGATGCGCATCTTTCCAAACAGCATGAACATGGCCTGCGGTCAATGCGGCCATCGGTTCTGGCGCATCAGTTGACAGCAGACCTGCGCTGCGTCGATCACAGCGCGCCGCGCACGCCGACGAACAAACGCCGTCCCGGTGCCGGTTCGAAGAAGCGACCGTTGCCATCGTTGACGATGACCGACCCGGCATACTGCTGGTCGAACAGGTTATCGATGCGGCCATACAGGAACAGCTTGGCGCCGCCAGCCGTGAAGGCATAGCCGGCGCGCGCACCGACAAGCGCATAACCGGCTGCGGCATCGGCATTGACATCGTTGACATAGACCCGGCTTTCGGTGCGCATGTCGAGTCCGGTGCTGAGCGCATCGCTGACTTGATATTGGACGTCGGCATACAGACTGTGCTCGGGCGCGCCGGGCAGGCGGTTGCCGGCGGCAATCGTGGCTCTTTGCGCATTCACGAAGGCGTTGCGAAAGCTCGCATCGAGCAAGGTATAGGCAGCGCGCGCACTCCACCGGTCCCATTTCGCTTGCCACGAGGCTTCGGCGCCGCGCCGGCGCACGCCGTCGACATTCTGGAACGTGGAACGGCCGTTGAGCGCGGTCGGCACGATTTCATTGTCGCTGCGCGCATCGAACAGCGCCAGATCGATCGCATGGATGCCGTGCTTGATCTTCGCGCCCAGTTCGGCTTGCACGCTGGTCGATGGCCGCAAGCCCAGGTTCGGTCCCGGCGCGCCGCCCGGCTGGTACGCCGATTCGGCCAGCGTCGGGGTCTCGAAACCCTTGCCGATGTTGGTGTACAGGTTCACTTGATCGGTCACGGCCCAGACCAGCCCGGCGACCGGGCTGGTGTTCCTGTATTCGACGCTGCCGCTGTTCTGGCTGTCGGCGCTGTAGCGATCGTCGACCGCCAGCTTGACGGTGGAAGAGCGCACCCCGGCGGTGACGCGCCAGTCGCGCGCAAACGACCAGTCGGCCTGGGCGTAGATATCGCGGTTTCTGGCGCGGCTGATTTCATCGCGGCGCAATGCGCCGTCGGTGCCGTTCATGTTGTCAAAGCCCTGGCGCTGTTCGCGCAAGTTGTCGGCTTCAAAGCCCAGCGTCCAGCTCAACGGCAAGCCATCGATGCGTGTCTTGTGGTGCCAGTTGACGCCGACGCCACCGTATTCGCGGTCCAGATCGATGACGCCGCCGGCGCTGCCTGCACCGCCCTCGAACGCCAGCTTCTGGTTGACCTGGCGTGTGCCGCCATAAACCCTGGCGTTGATCGCATCCTGTTCACCCAGCCGGTGTTCGACGACGACGCCGACCTGGTTCTGGGCGATGTTCTTGCGCGTGTTGAATTTGATCGCGTTCGGGATCACCTGGCGCGGATTCTGTTCGAATTGGGCCCGCGTCAAGCCCAGCGGGTCCTGCGTCTCGGGCTGGTCGAACAGGTTGACCAGCGCCGTGATCTTGGTGTCGGATGATGGGCGCAGCACGACCTTGCCGGCGACCTGGGTGCGCTCGGCGGCGCTGTGGTCGCGATAGCCATCGGTCGAATAGCGCGACACATCTAACGTGGCGCCAACCACATCGGAGCCGCCGGCCAGCGAGGCGCCGATCTGGCGCTGGCCGTCGGAGCCGACGCCAAGCGTGGCCGTGCCGTGCAGCACGCCATCGCGCGGTGGTTCCTGGGTGAAGATCTGCACGACGCCGCCGGCCGAATTGCCGTACAGCTGCGCCAGCGGGCCGCGCAGCACTTCGATGCGCGATGCTGCATTCAGGCTGGCCGTGGCCGCCTGGCCCTGGCCATCGGGCATCGTGGCTGGAATGCCATCGACCAGGATGCGCACGCCGCGCACGCCAAAGGTGGAGCGCGTGCCGAACCCGCGCACCGACACTTGCAAGTCCTGGGCGTAATTTTCGCGGTTCCTGACCTGGATGCCGGGTACGCTCGACAGCAGTTCGGACAGGTTGACCAGCGGCGAGCTCGCTTGAAACGGATCGACTTGCACCACGTCGATCGCGGCCGGCGCGTCGAAGCGCGATTGCTCGGCGCGGCTGGCGCTGACCACGACTTGCTGCGGCGCCGTTTGGGCATGGACTTGTGGCAATGACAGCGCCAGGACGGCGGCTGCGGTGATGCGTGTTTTCATGTTTTGATGTTTTTTCTGTTGCTTCATTTGATCACTACGCCCCAAGGCAATTTGCCCACTGCAATATCGCGCAATTTTACATTGTTGACCGTGTCGATGACCGAGACGGTGCCCGATCTGCCATTGGCCACATAGAGCTTGCTGCCGTCGGGCGTGAGCGCCATGTTCCACGAGCGCTTGCCGGTCGGCACGGTGGCGATGACCTTGTTGGTCGCGGTATCGATCACCGATACGTTCTCGTCGCCGCCGTTGGACGCATAGACCCGTGTGCCGTTCGGATGGATGGCGATGCCGTTGACGCGCTTGCCGGCCTTGATCACCGCTGCCACATTGTAATTTTTGGTATTGATCACGTGGACTTCATCGGCATTTTCCGACGCAACATAGGCGAAGCTGCCATCGGGCAAGAAGCCGATCCCGCGCGGGCGCTCGCCGACCTTCACTTGCGCCACTTGCTTGCGGGTGGCGAAATCGATCACATCGATATCGCTGCCATTTTCGGCGCTGACGTAAATGCTGGCGCCGTCCGGAGAAAACACCGCATGCTCGGGATTCTGGCCCTTGACCTTGACCTTGAACGCCAGCGTATTGGTGCTGGCGTCACAGATCGCGATCTCGTTGTGTTCTTCGATCGCGGCCACCACCCAGCGTCCATCGGGCGAGATTTCCACTCCTTCGGGCGAAGCGCCCAGCGCGATCGTGCCAGCCATCTTGCGCTCGCGCAAATCGATCAATTGCAAGGTGCCGTGCAGCTTGTCGCTGACATACGCCCAATGGCTGTCATTGCCGACGGCCAGACCGCGCGGCTTGTCGCCGGCCGGGATCTCGGCGATCACCTGATCGGTGCTGGTATCGATGATCGAAATGGTGCTCGATCCTTCATTGGGCACATACGCCAGCGGCGCGGCAACGGCCGCCGCGGCAACGGCCGGCGCCGCGATGGCCAGCGCGGGCAGGGTGGCGGCGATCATTGCCGCTGCACAAAGTTTGGACAGGTTCAACATGGAGACTCCGATTCTGTGATGTGGTCAGCCAGGGGTGCCAGGGCGGCGCCACATCCGTGAAAAAAGATGATCGCGGTCGATCAACGCATGCTTGATCACCGCCAGCAGATGCAGCGCAATGAGCGCAGCGAACAGCACCGCCGTGATTTTGTGGGTCTGGTTGAAGATGGCGTAGAGCAACTTGTCATCGTTGCCCCACGGTGCCCATTTGACGAGGTTGAAAAACTTGATGCCATGTTTGCTGAAGTTCGCAGCCAGATAACCCGACAGCGGCATCAGCACCATGCAGACATACATCGCCTTGTGGCTCAGCGCCGCCACGCGCTGCTGCCAGTTGGCCATCGAAGCGGGCAGCGGCGGCGGTGTGTGCATCAAGCGCCAGACGATGCGCAGCAAGATCAGGAGTCCGATCACGATGCCGGTGCTCTTGTGCAAATTGATGAAGAAGCCGCGCTCGGGCGTATTGCGCGGCACTTCGTCCAGCCACCAGCCAAAACCGAACTGGGCCAACAGCAGCAGCGCTATCAGCCAGTGCAAGAGCATTGCGGTGCGGGTATATCGTTGTTCCATCTGCTGGCCTGACTCGGAAGGGTTCAAAGGGGAGGCGGCTTGACATGCGCCGGGCGGTAGCGCGGCAGCTGTTCTGCGCGAGCCATGTTGCCAAATTATTGCCGAATCATATGAAGCTTATCATCAAAATGGATAGTCATTTTGCTTATAGTCTGCGCCAGCCGCGTCGGCAGACCGGCTGGAAGCTCGATTGCATCCGTTCAATGTGCAAATCGAGCAAGTCCCATGCCATTGGCCAGCGGCCATGCCGGGATGGTTGCTCGCTGCTTCTTCTGCCACAATTTGGAACACCTTGTTTTCGACTTGATCAAAAAACACGCAAGATCAGCCGTGAATGGCGCTCTGCTGCGCCGCCATCCCCGCTGCGCGCAGTTGGCATGGTGATTGCTCATGTCATTGAACGAAAGCAGCGCAGGCTGCC
>CANFGA010000131.1 GCA_947446335.1 Oxalobacteraceae bacterium
ATCGCCGTGCAACAGGTCGCCGGCTTGCGTGACATCGGAGACGTTGCCGGCGGTGCCGATCAAGGTATGCACCAGACCGGAAGTGGCATCGACGCCGATGTGTGCCTTCATCCCAAAATGCCAGTCGTTACCCTTCTTAGACTGGTGCATTTCCGGGTCTCGTTGCTTGTCCTTGTTCTTCGTTGACGGGGATGCGGCGATCAACGTCGCATCGACGATGGTGCCTTCGCGCATCATCAAACCTTTGTCGGCCAAGTGTCCGTTGATGGCGTCAAAAATCTTGCGCGTGAGGCCGTTCGCCTCCAGCAAATGACGAAATTTCAGCAGCGTCGTTGCATCCGGCGCAGACTCGCGATTGAGGTCGATGCCGACGAAACCACGAATCGCCTGGCTGTCGTAAATCGCATCTTCGATGCCTTCGTCGGACAAGCCAAAACACTGCTGGGCCACGTACATGCGCAGCATGCGCGCCAAGCCAATTGGCGGGCGACCGGCACCGACAACCTTGGGGTAAAACGGCTCGATCTCCTGATGCAGTTTGCCCCACGGCGTTACCTTGTCGATCTCTGCAAGAAAGCGATCGCGCCGGGTCAGCTTCTTCTTTGCTGCGTATTCGAGGTCGGAAAAACTCTTTTGCATGATCGTTTCGGCAAGGGTGGGCGTGCCGTTATTGTCTCAGGTCTTGATTCAGACTGGAATGGTTGCTCAGGAATAAATCAGCGTTTCCTTAGCTTGACTTTGAATATTGAAAACGGATGATCGAGTCAAAAAATGCCGATACATCATCTTTTGGTGCTTATCTTCATGTATTACAACAAAACTTCGCTTATTAGACTACACTTAGCATGTCGGCAACCAGCATTGGATATCCCTTAACGGAACCGACCGTCCAGGAAATAATTTTTTGCATGGAACAATTAGGGCACGCGCAGAGCTGAGGAAGATCCTCTGCGGGCTATTCTTTATACGCCTCGTTAATGTCTGATTCACCTCGGATGCGCCTGAGCGAACCGGCTGATCGCCACGTTAGAGCTGTTCTCAAAACACAAGGAGCATCATGCTATGGGCAAATGGAAAAATTGGGTCCAAGGATTGGTTTTGACATTTCCTTTAGCAGCCCAAGCTCAGATCGATCTGACGGCGCTCGATCGCGCCATGGCCGGGCCACGGTCGCAGATACTGGTGCTGGGGACCGTGCACCTGCGCGACATGCCGGCAAGCTTCGATCCCGCAGCGCTCGATCGCGTGCTCGATCGGCTGGCTGCGTTCAAGCCGGACATCATCACCATCGAGACCGAGTCCGGCGAGGAATGTGATCTCGCTGCCCGCCATCCTGCAAAATACGGCCCGGATTACTGCGCACCGACCGATGCCGCCAGGGAGGCAACCGGGTTGGACATCCCCGCCGCCATGACCGCGGTGGACAAGGCCTTGAAAGCCTGGCCTGCGCAACCGACGCCGGTGCAGCGGCGCCACCTGGCCGCACTGTTTTTTGCGGCGAACGACCACGCCTCGGCCTATGTGCAGTGGCTGCAACTGCCCGAGGCCGAGCGCCGCGCCGGCGACAGCTTGAACGCCGCGCTGGTGGAGATGCTCGGTCAGATCGGGAAGCGCAACAATGAGACCTTCCAGTTGGCCGCGCGCGTGGCCGCGCGACTGAGCCTGCCGCGGGTCCACGCGATCGACAACCATACCGGCGACAAGATCGATGTGCCAGACATAAAGGCATTTGGCCGCTCGATCGAAGCGGCCTGGGCCGCAGGAGGTACGACATTCAAAGAGTTTGCAGAACGAGAGAAGGTCGCATCGACGGCGCCCGACCTGCTGCCACTGTACCGCTACATCAACGAACCGGAACATCTGCGAGCATTAGCCGAGGCCAACGTTATTCCGGCCCTAGGTGCAAAGTCGCCGCAAGGCTATCCGCAGATATGGGTCGCTGGCTGGGAAATTCGCAATCTGCGCATGGTGGCCAACATCCGCGAAACCTTCCGCGAACGCCCTGGCGCTCGCGTCCTTTCTATCGTCGGCGCCTCACACAAGCCGTGGTTCGACGCCTGGCTAGGCCAACTACAAGGCGTGGATATGGTCGACGTGGCAGGGGTGCTGAAGTGACGCAGTAGCCAGGCCCCTTGTCAATTTCAGTCGCAATGTGGCTGTTTGGCGGCAATGAAATGCAGGTTGATTCGCAATTATTTCTGGTTTTAGGTGAGTAAGAAAGCGTAACCAATCACATAAAGCCAGATACACTTTTGGTAGTAAAAATCAAGAAAGACAACGTGGCACAAAAGCTCATATTGCCACTTACAGCGAAAGAATTGTTGGAACTAAAAAAGATAGCCCGAACTCACCATTTTCCCGATTACCGTTTCAAAGCGCGAGGCATCATTGCGATCAATGCCGAGTTGAGGCCGGAGACGATTGCCGAGGTGCTTGGTGTGAGCAGAAAGACCGTCTACAACTGGGCGAAATGGTGGCGTGAAGATGGCTTTGATGGGTTGCTTGATGGGCACAAGGGTGGCCGGCCGCTTAAGCTAACGGAAGAATTGATCACGTGCGCGGTTGAGATTGCCGCTAACAAAGCGCTGACGTTGGCAGACATCAAACTGCGAATGCTGGAGCTTCATCCGCAGGCGCCAGACTTCAGCCTCGATCGCCTGGAATTTCGTTTAAAAGAACATCGATTGAGTTTCAACCGTTGCCGATTGTCGTTAAAAAAATGAGGTTTTATCGACGTTCAGTCGAATTTTCTACATTGAAACCGCAGCGTGGTTTATTTCTAATAAAAAGGAGTGGTAATTGATATTTGCTGTTTTTAGTATTGCATTTGCAAACATTAAGTTTATGACATGGCGGTCTCAAGTACCAAGTGCAACACCGGGGTTAATGAATTGAATCAGCCAGTAATTGCAACCGTGCGATGTGTTCTGTATAGACAACCAGGGGAGATTTCCATCCAAGCGTTTGGCGAGGCCTGGTGTTGAGAGAAAGCGCAATGGCATCGAGTTCGTCTTGCGAGTAAATCGACAGGTCGGAGCCTTTGGGCATATATTGCCGCAGCAGGCCATTGGTGTTTTCGTTGGAACCGCGCTGCCAAGGGCTGTGCGGGTCGGCAAAGTAGATCTGCACACCGGTTCGCTCGGTCAGTATTTTGTGGCCATGCATTTCACGGCCTTGATCGTAAGTCATCGACTTGCGCAATTCGGCAGGCTGCCGGTTGAGTACGGCCGAGAAACTGTCGACGACCGACCGTGTGCCGGCGTTGTCCATCTTGGCCAGCACCACGAAGCAGGTTGTGCGTTCGACCAGCGTGCCGACCGAAGAACGGTTGCCTTCGCCTTTAATCAGGTCGCCTTCCCAGTGGCCTGGAATGATACGGTCCTCGATTTCCGGCGGCCGAATGTGGATGCTTTGCATGTCCTTGATCTGGCCGCGGCGGTCAATGCCGCGACTGCGCGGCTTGCGTACCTGATTATGGTGACGCAGACAGGCGATCATCTCTCGCTTGAGTTCGCCACGCGGATGCAGGTAAATCGCGTTGTAGATGGTCTCGTGAGAGACCGTTTTGTCAGGTTCGTCGGGCCACATGGCCTTGAGTATGTTCGCAATTTGCTGTGGCGACCATAGCAAATTGAGGCAGTGGCGAACTATCAGGAACAAGTGACCGTCTGTATGCAACTTGGCGATACGACGCGGTATCAGCCGACGGGCCTGACTTTGCAGGTGCGCCAGGTTGGCATCGTAGGCGTTGGATTTGACGGGGGCACGCCGCAATTCGCGGCTGATGGAACTGGGGGCACGGCAAAGGCGTTTAGCAATGGACCGGATACTGCATCGATCATCGCACATGGTCATGACGACGGCCCGTTCCTGTGTCGTCAAGTGAGTATAAATTCTTGGCATGGCAGCACCTTACAGCAAAGGGTGTTGCACTTGGTTTTTGAGGCTGCCCATCTTTTAACTTAAAAGGTTCGAGCGGGACGAGTTCTCCGTCATTCTTGGAAATTATTCTCGCTTTTTTACAACGATCGCGACCATGAATAAAAAACAGACTCATGCTCTCTTTTATATCTATTTAGCGCCATTTTGTCAACTTCGGCCATAAAATGATATTTTCACTAACAAAACGTACCCAATTAGGGCTTACTCCAGATTCGCGTCATTAGATGACGCGTCCCATTTTTTGGTATTGATAAAATAGGTTATCAATACCAAATCCGGAAAATCCTTAAAAAAACCCGTTATGGGGTTGATAGCAATCATATTAGGTTAGATCATTCATGTATTGGGTCCGATCATTCTCTAATTAGGTTTTGCAATGCCTGTATTGGGTTTGACAATACTGGCATCAGGTATTATCATGCTGTATATGGGTACATACACAGATGCACTATTTACAAAAACGCAACAACGGGTGCTGGCGGTGCTGTTTGGCCAGACCCAACGGTCGTTTTACGCCAATGAGGTGATCCGGCTGGCGCAATCGGGTTCCGGCACCGTGCAGCGCGAACTGGCGCGGCTGGAAGCGTCCGGTCTAATCACGATGCACCGGATCGGCAACCAAAAACATTACCAGGCCAACCCGGCTGCGCCGATCTTTGCCGAACTGCGCGCCATTGTCCGGAAAACCTTCGGCGTGGCCGATGTGCTGCACGCCGCGCTGGAGCCGTTCTGGCCCCAGGTCGAAGTCGCATTTGTTTACGGTTCGCTGGCCAGCGGCAATGAGCATGCCGGCAGCGATGTCGATCTGATGGTGATCGGGCTGTTACCGTCGAATGCGCAGTTGCTGGAAGCGCTGTTGCCAGCCCAGGCGCAACTGGGCCGGGCGGTGAATCCGACCTTGTATACAGTGGACGAGTTTGCGCAACGCATGCACGATGAGCAATCATTCATCGTGCGGGTGCTGCAGCAGCCTAAAATCTTTGTCAAAGGAAGCGAACATGACCTGTCCCGACTCGGCGGCGAACCTGATCCGGACCGGCATGCTGAAGACGAAACTGCCTGATGCGGGTGATGCCACGCAGGACTGCGTCGATGAACGGATCGATATTCCCCTAATGGGGGTTGCACAGACCCGGTCAGCAGCATGATGACCAACGGCCTGTCCATCCCGTCGTCTCTGATGCCGGCTGTGCTCCCGCAGGAACAGCAGGAACGCGTCCTGACCTCAGCGCAGTTTCACCAACTGGCCGATGTGCCACCGGCGCTGACCTGGTTCGCCAACATCGACAATCCGCGCACGCGCCGCGCCTACCAAAGCGATCTGACCGAATTCATGGCGTTCACCGGCATCGAGCAGCCGGAACAATTCCGCATCGTGACCCGGGCCCACTTGCTGGCCTGGCGTCGCGACCTGGAACACCGGGCGCTGGCCGGCGCGACGATACGACGCAAACTCGCCGCCCTGTCGTCGCTGTTCGAGTATCTGTGCGAAACCAATGCGGTGCTCTCGAATCCGGTCAAAGGCGTCAAACGCCCGAAGATGGAAAGTGCCGAGGGCAAGACGCCGGCGATCGGCGATCACCAGGCGCGCTCGCTGCTCAATGCCCCGGATACCGATACGTTGCAGGGGCAGCGCGATCGCGCCATTCTGTCCACGCTGCTCTACCATGGCCTGCGCCGCGCCGAACTGTGCGCGCTCGCGGTCGGCGATCTCCAGCAACGGCGCGGCGTGATGCATCTGCGCATTCAGGGCAAAGGCGGCAAGCTGCGCTATCTGCCGCTGCACCCCGGCACGGCCGAGGTCATCGACGGTTACCTGGCTATGGCCGGTCACGGCGCCGACGCCCAGGGCGCGCTGTTCCGGTCTTTGAAAAACAACCGGCATGGCGACGAGCGCGCATCGATCACGGCCGATGGCGTCTACAAGATGCTGGCCGGCTATGCCGCAACTTTGAAAATTGATGTCGCAGGTTTCGGGCCGCACGCGCTGCGCGCGACCGCCGCCACCAATGCGCTGGAACACGAGGCCGACATCGCCAAGGTCCAGGAATGGCTGGGGCATGCCAACATCGCGACCACGCGCATCTACGACCGGCGAAAAATGCGACCAGAAGACAGCCCGACCTTCAAGGTGATCTATTGAAATATACGGCAAGATATATTTGTGGCCTACTTTTGGCAACGCCCCGATCTGAGGCTGCCAACCAACACCTGAAAATATACGTTATAACAAATTACAGTTAATCCAACACCCGCGTTCCATCTTCCAGAGTTAGAATCAATCAGCGTCATCCAGATCTGTCCAGGCCAGGCTCTCCGGATACAGCTCAGTCAAATGTGAGAGCGTTTCCTGTACTTGCTCCAGCGAGCCCATCATCCCGAGCACTTGGTTTTCCAGTTCAACAGCGAACTCGAACAGATCGGCTACCTTGCTGCGCGATCCTTCATTGAACACGAGCATCGCCAATTGATGCAGCTTCAGCAGATCGGTACGCAGTTGCGGTGGACCACCGTCTTCAGTGTCATTCAGGTCATCACGCAGGTTGTCGACCGCATCGACCGCACGCAGCAATCTGGCCGTCTCAAAATTCTCCGGACACAGCTCGTCCCATTCTTCATCAGTGATGCTGGCTTCATCGGTCTTTTTCGTGTCATGCGCGCCCGCTGCTCATATGCCAAGCTCACTATGCGAGCCGAGACGAACGAGTTGCAACACAACGTCGTCCGGCTTTCGATAAATCAACACCAAGTCTGGCTTGACGTGACAGTCCCGGTGATCCTTCCAGTCACCGGTCAGCGCATGGTCGCGCTGCTTCTCGGCCAGCGGCTGGTCATTCGCCAACGCCGTGATGACGACAATGAAATCGCTTGCCAGCGTCTGCCGATGCGCGCCTTTAGCTTCGCGCTTATAGTCTCGTTTGAACTGGCCGGTCTGCTCAATCGTCCGCATTAAGATCCGCCATCAGATCCTCAACGGTAGCAAACGACTTCAGACCACCACGACGCGCTTCCTTCATCGCCTCGATGGTGGTCGCATTCGGCACCAAGGGCTCGAATGGCAACGCCTTCTCACGGGCAATGCGGATTAGCATCATGCGGAAGGCATCGGACAAGGTCAGCCCCATCGCCGCCAGAACGATGGTCGCCTCTTCCTTGATGTGCTCGTCGATGCGGGCACGAACTACAGCATTTGCAGACATGGCACTCTCCTTTAAGTATTTGTGCTACATTGTAGCCCAAAAAATCCTCAAATGCCTTGGGATCGCTCCGCTTAGCATTTGCTGTGTCCTTGACGACAGCGGAGTCAGTCTGGCCCACCGCATAATTTCTGAGCACTACCCCGATATCGCCAAGGCCCAGGAATGGATGGGGCATGCCGATTTCACGACCACACGCGTCTACGATTGCCGGAAAATGTAGTTGGAAGACGGCCTGACCTTCAAAGCGGTGTATTGAGTCGCCCGGCAGAGTGTGTGACTGGTGAGGCTCCCTCTGTATTTCGTTTTCTATCATGCGGATTTTATGTAACTGGTTTTTTCTGATTTTTAGGGCTTGTGGAGCCGTAGAACAGTTACGCTTTGCTGGACAGATAACCTATTTTATCAATACCAAAAATATTTCCGACCGATGTCGTGAAGTCGCTGCCCCCCCACGGCTCACGGTAGTTGTCAACATAGATGTCGCGTCAGTTCAAGCAGCTTGCTTTAATATTTCCGGCTGACTCCGTTCTGGATTCAGCCAAACCTCATCCTTCAATTTCCAGTTCCTC
>CANFGA010000132.1 GCA_947446335.1 Oxalobacteraceae bacterium
AACATCTTCGAGCTGCTCGGATCGACTTTCCAGGCATTGGTCGAGACATTGACCATTTGCTTGATGTCGAGTTTCTTGTCGCGCAGCGCGGCGAACGTCACGTAGGCGGTCATGATCTTGGTCAGCGAAGCCTGCTCCACGCGCGCGTTCGGCTCTTGAGCAGCAATCACCTGACCGCTGGTGGCGTCGAGCAAAATCCAGGATTTGGCCGCGATGCTCGGCACTGGAATGCTTTGCGCCGCAAAGGCTGCGGATAGGAACACCACACTGGAAGCCAGTGCCGCTAAAAGTTTTTTCATGGAAGATTTGTCTGCGAAAAGTGATCTGTGCTTGGGATCATGTCGCTGGCGGGGCCAACGAGCATGAGTGAATGGAACGTTGGTGGTCCATATTATAGCCGAGGGCGTCGATCACGCCCCCGAATCTGGATTGTTAACGTTCATTGGACGGCTGATCCGGCCAGAGCTGGGTCACCAAAGTCTTGATGTGTTGCAGCCGGCGGTGAAAGAAATGATCGGCGCCCGGGATCACCGTGACCGCGATATCTTGCGGCCGGAGCCAGTCGAATACATCTTGCAGCGGGATCGTTTCATCGAGTTCGCCGTGGATCAGGATGCTGTCGGGTGCGATTTCGGGCATCGCCCATTTGCCGGCGGCGGCGCCGACCAGCACCAGGCGCGGGGCAGGGGCGCCGACGGCGATCAGCCGCTGTTGCAGTTGCGCCTGGACGAAGGTGCCGAATGAAAATCCGGCCAGCGCGACCGGCAGGCCGGGATATTGCTCCTGCATGTGGGCCAGCAGCAATGCCATGTCGTCGGTTTCGCCGGCGCCGTGATCATGCACCCCTTCAGAGCTACCTACGCCGCGAAAGTTGATGCGCGCTGCGCCGTAACCGAGCTCGACGAAGGTGCGCGCCAGTGTTTGCGCGACCTTGTTGTCCATCGTGCCGCCGTACAAGGGGTGCGGATGGGCCACCAGCGCGATCCCGCGCGGCGCGCCTTCGGGCAAGTTGAGCACGCCTTCGATGTTGCCGGCGCTGCCAGTGAGGGTGAATTTTTTGGCGTGTTTGTTCATCAGGTTTAAATTTTCAAGCGGTCGACGACCTTGCCGCCGACCAGGTGGGATTCGATGATATCGTCGATGTCGCTGTTGTCGACATAGGTGTACCAGACGCCTTCCGGGTAGACCACCAGCACCGGACCGTCTTCACAGCGGTCCAGGCAGCCGGCCTGATTGATGCGGATCTTGCCGTGGCCATTCAAGCCCAGTTCCTTGACCCGGCGCTTGGCGTGCTGCTGGGCCGCTGCTGCACCTTGCGCGCCGCAGCAAGGCCTGCCATCTTCGCGCTGGTTCATGCAAAAAAACACGTGACGTTCGAAATAAGGTTGCTCGTTCATGCAGTCTTTCGTAGGGTGACTTGGATGCCATGATACCGCGTGGCGTGCATCAAGACTCGGCGCCGGCGGCCCGATTGAGCTTGTGCGAGGGCAGCCACAGGAACCAGAGCGCAAAAAATGGCCACAGGATCGATAAAATCTGGGCCGCTCCATTAAAGTTGAGAAACTTCCCCTGGACCCAGCTTTGCAGCGTCGCCATGAAGTAGGGATTGGGTGGCGTGGCATTGACGATGAGCAAACTGAGCAACAACGTCAGCGCCGCCAGCCGCCTTTGCGCCGGGTGCGGTGCAAAGGCCAGTCCGCCCAGCATCAAGAGGCCGACCAGAAAACCACCCTGCGCACCCGGCGTGATCCAGACGAAGGCATTTTGCGGCGAAAACAGCAGCGCCGTCGCCATGGTCTTGGCCAGCACGCCCGCCACCAGCAATGCGGCGACCAGCATGCCCTTGGGCGCAGTGCGCCGCAACATGCACAGCAGCGTCAAGCCGGCGCCGGTCATCCCGCAGGCCGTGATGATGGTTTCCGAGAGCCAGTATTGTTGCACCGTCAGCACGCTGTCGAGGTGCAGCCAGGTGGCCAGATCGATGTTGTCATCGATTAACCAGGACAGCCACTCTGACAAGGTGGGCAGCAACTGGCCCTGGCCGAACAGATAGCCTTGCGGATAGAGTTGCGCCAGCGGCCACAGCGCCAGCAAGACCAGGCCCTGGCTGGCATGGCGGGCAAACCAGCGCTGGCGCAGTCGGTACAAATGGCTCAAATCGAGCACGCGGCGCGCCGACAGCGCCCCCAGCACGGCGCCGATGCCGCACCCTGCCGCGTTGGTGAACAAGTCGAGATTCGATGGCACCCGGCTCGGCAGATAGGATTGGACCGCTTCCATCGTGCCCGATATCAGCACGCCGCAGATGGCCGTTAGTGCTATCGCCAGCAGCCCCTTGATGCGGGGATAGAGCGAGTACACGATCAGCAGGCCCAGCGGAATATAGCCGACGACATTGATCGAGACGTCGAACCCGGTCCAGTAGCGCGGCAAGTTCAGATTGTGTGCAAAGGCTAGCGGCGACAGGCCGGACGCATGCCAGCCGCTGAAAGGAAACCAGCTGGCATAGACGATCAAGAGCAGGTAGGCCAGCAGCGCGGCGCGCGCGATCGGCGACGCTTCGCTCCTGATGCTGGCCGCGTGCTCGGTCATTCTTTTTGCAACGGCCGGGCGGCCAGCCACGCAATGATGTCGGCGGCGATGGCATCGGACGCGGCGGCCAGCGCTCTGGCGCCGCCGGCCGCGTCGGCGCTGTCGGTGGCGGTGGTGTGCGTGAATATTTTCTGGTCTTGCAGGCTGCGCGCGCGCAACAGCGAGGCGCGCAGCGTGATGTTGCCGCTGCTGGCTTGCTGCGAGTCGAAATTTTGAGAGAAATCATCGACTTCGATCCGCAGCAGCATCGTGCCGGCGGTGGCATCGGTGATCGACAGCACTTTTCCTCCGGCCTGGGCGATACGCGATTTCAGGCGCGCGCTCAGCATCTGCAGCGGCGTGCTGTTCCAGTGGTTGTTGGCATACGGGCGCGATTGCTGGGCGTCGGTATACAGCAGGCGGTAATACATGGTACGGCTGTCCAGCCACGCAGGTCCGGTGGCATCGGCCACCACCAGCACCATCTGTGGCATGGTTGGTGCTGCCTTGCTCGCTTGGATCGGGCCGAAATCGTAGAGGGTGGGCACGGGGCCCTTGCCGGCGCAACCGGCCAGCAGCGCGGCGCTGGCCGCTGTGATGAGCAGACGCTTCATCAGAAGGTGATTCGGTTTCACGGTGATCCTTGTTGTGTCGGTGCCACGAAACCGGCTTCGCCCGGGCCTGGAGGCACGCCTGGCGCGCCAAACAGGATGCTTTGCGGCCGTTCGTTGAGCCCGTTCATGGTATTTCTGAGTACCCGCATCGAGGAACGCATTTCATCGGTCAGCTGGATCACGTGCGGCAGCGTTTCCAGTTCGATGTCGCCAGCGACCGCTTCGACCGAGACGCCGACCCGGTCGATGGTGCCGACCACCCGGTCGATCGGCCCGCCCGGCACCTGCAGCCGGGTGCCCAGCGCGTTCCAGTTATTGCTGAGCCGGCTCGCATCCTGGCTGAAGCGCTGGAACGCTTGCAAGCTTTGCTGCGCCTGCGCCGTCAGCGCCGGCAACTGTTCCAAAGTGGGGCCCAGCCGCTGTTCGATCAAGCCGAATTGCTTGGCGCTGCGGCTGACATCTTCAAATGCGGCCAGCATGGTTTTCTGGTTGGCCGGACTGAGCAACTGGTTCAGGTTGCGCGTCATTTGTTCGGCCTGATCGAGAATGACCTGGCCGCGCGTTTCGAGCTCATCGAGCAGGCTTGGGCGCAGCGTGATCTGCGCCGGCTTGCTGGAACTGGTCGCCAGCAGCGGCGCGCCGACCTCGTCGTCATCGAGCTGGACATAGGCGATCCCGGTCACGCCCTGGTAGCCGAGCTTGGCATAGGTGGTGGTGGTGATCGGCGTATCCGGATTGACGCTCAGGTGCACCAGAATCTGGCCGGCCACGCGCGGGTCGAAATCGATGACGTCGACCTTGCCCACATCGAGCCCGCGGTAGCGCACCGCAGCTTGCGGATTGAGGCCAGGCACCGACAGCGTGGTCGACACCAGATAAGGCACGCGTTCGATCTGGTCGCGGTTGAACCACATGCCGAACAGCACGGCGGCAATCAGCAGCGCGATCGTGAAGAAGCCCGTCATCAAGGCATGCGATCTGTTTTCCATCATTCTCCGATCTGATTCTGGTCTTGGCGTTGGTCGTATGCCGCCAGCGCGCGTTTTCCGCGCTCGCCGAGAAAAAATTGTTTGATGAACGGGTGCTCGATCGCGATCACTTCGCGCATCGTGCCGATCGCGATCACGTGCTTTTCAGCCAGCACCGCGATCCGCGTCGACAGCGCAAACAAGGTATCGAGATCATGTGTCACCATCACTACCGTCAGCCCCAGTTCCCGATGCAGCGACAGGATCAGCGCCACGAAGCTTTCCGACAGATCCGGATCGAGTCCGGCCGTCGGTTCGTCGAGGAACAGCAGGCGCGGTTCCAGCGCCAGCGCGCGCGCCAGCGCGACCCGCTTGACCATCCCGCCGGACAAGGCGGACGGCATCTTGTGGGCGTCTTCCGGGCCCAGTCCGACCATGTGCAGCTTCAATAATACGGCATCACGCACCAAATCATCGGGCAGTGTGCGCAGTTCGCGCATCGGCTGCGCGACATTGTCGAACACCGTCAGCGCCGAGTACAGCGCGCCTTGCTGGAACAGCATGCCCGAGTGGTTGCGCAACTGCTGCAAATGCCCGGCGTCGCCTTCGTTGATATTCTCACCGAAGATGTGCACCGAGCCGCGCTGCGGATGCTCGAGCCCCAGCATCTGGCGCAGCAAGACCGTCTTGCCGGTGCCGGAGCCGCCCACGATCGACATGATCTCGCCGCGCTTGATCTTCAGGTTCAAGTCCTGGTGCACCACAGTGCTGCCGAACTGGGTCCACAAACCCTTGATCTCGACTTCCGGCGCGGCGTTATCGGCTGGCAATGCGCTCATCAGAACCCCACGCCGCTGAAGATGATCGCGAACACGGCATCGGCCAGGATCACGACCGTGATCGCCGTGACCACCGATGTGGTGGTGCCGCGTCCCAGGCTTTCGGTGTTGGGTTGTATGCGCAAACCGAAGTGGCAGGAAACGAGTCCGATCAGGATGCCGAACACGACGCCCTTGCCGAGCCCGATCATGTAGTTGGCCAGCGGCACGGCGTCCGGCAGCTTCTGGAGAAAATACCGGGGCGACAGGCCCAGTTCGGCCTTGGCCGACACCATGCCGCCGATCAGTGCCATCGCATCGGTCCAGATCACCAGCAGTGGCATCGCCAGCGCAAGCGCGAGCACCTTGGGCATGATCAGGCGAAAGCCGTGCGAAATGCCCATCACCAGCATCGCATCGAGTTCTTCGGTGACCCGCATCACGCCCAGTTGCGCCGTGATCGACGAACCGGAGCGCCCGGCCACCAGGATCGCCGCCAGCAGCGGGCCCAGTTCGCGTATCACGCTCATGCCCAGCAGGTTGACCAGATAGATGTCGCCGCCGAATGCGCGCAGTTGCTGCGCCGACAAAAAGGACAGCACCACGCCGATCAGGAAGCCGACCAGCGCCGTGATGCCGAGCGCCTGAAATCCGGCGTGATAGATATTGGCTGAAATTTCCTTCCACGGACCGCGCATCGGGTGTCGCAGGAAGCGCCACAGATCTTGCATGACCTGGCCGATCAGCGTGATGAACCCGGTCAGATGCTCGAAAAAGGATAGCATCGCCCGGCCCAGCACCATCACCGAGCTCAGGCGCTCGGCTTGGCGCGGTGGCATCGCCAGCGGTCCGGCCTTTTCCAGGCGCTTGAAGAATTCTTCGTGCGCCGGCGCCAGTTGCAAGTTCGCCGGCCTAGCCTTGCCCCAGGCATTCCAGAACAGCTGGGCGCCGATGTGGTCCATGCTGTCGATGCGCGTCAAGTCCCATGTCACGCCGGCATCGCCTTGCAGCGTTTGCAGCAGCGCGCTGATGGCCTTCATCGCGCGCCCTTGCGCCAGCGCCTGCACTTGCCACGAACCGCTGGCGCTCACGCTGGCGGCGCCGGGGCTGAAACTGAGGATGGGTGCTTGTACGTTAGGCATGCCGCGAGTTTAAGGGAGTTTTTCCAAAACTGTCACGAAAGTTGCTTCGCTCATTTTTCAGGCGGCCAAATGCCTGGCCTGGCGCTGCGGGATTGCCACGTCGGCACGCGCCGCTTGCTCCTTCTTGCTGCCGGAATCGTTGCGCCCGGCATAGTCGGACGCGAGCAGGATGTTGGCATGCGCGGCGCTCATGCCCTGGCTCTGCAGCCACTGCGACACCAGGCCAGCCAATCTGTCGAGCGCGATGCGATGGGTGGCATCGGTCTTCGCGTACAGCCAGTCGGAAAATGCCATGAAATTGTCGAACGGCGCCTCGCCCAGCAAGCGTGGCACGGTATTGGCGAAGCGGCCCGAATTGGCGACCAGATCCCAGTAACGGGCAAAGCGCACCAGACGCTGCATCGTCATGAAGTCGATGTCGCGATTGGCCAGGATCGTGTAGGGCGGATGCGGGTCGAACACCAGGCCAAATTCAGCAGTGTGGCGGATGATCGGCGTGCCGCGCAGCCGTTTCAGGATGCCGAACTGGATTTCATGCGGTTTGAGTTCGACCAAGCGGTCGAAGCCGCGCGCGAAACTGGCCACGTCTTCGCCCGGCAAGCCGGCGATCAAGTCGACATGCAGGTGGGCATGCGAGTGCTCGCACAGCCAGCGGATGTTCTCGGCCGCCTTCTGATTATCTTGCTTGCGGCTGACCAGCGCCTGCACCTCGGGGTTGAAGCTCTGGATGCCGATCTCGAATTGCAGCGCGCCGGGTGGAAATTTGCTGATGCCTTCCTTCAGCGCTTCGGGCAAATGATCCGGCACCAGTTCGAAGTGGGCATAGACGGGATCATCGGGATTGGCTTCCAGTTTGTCGAGAAAAAACTGCATGATCGTCAAACTGGTCTTGATGTTCAGGTTGAAGGTACGGTCGACGAACTTGAACAGGCGCGCGCCGCGTGCATGCAGCGCTTCCATCTCGGCCAGAAAGGCAGATGCTGCGAACGGCCAGGCGGTCTTGTCGAGCGCCGACAGGCAAAATTCGCATTTGAACGGACAGCCGCGCGACGCTTCGACATAGATGGTGCGATGCGCGATGTCCTGATCGGTGTACAAGGAGTAGGGCAGCGTCAGTTCAGCCATCGGTGGTTGCACGCCCGCATGGGTCTTCATCAACGGTTGGGGCCCGTTCAGGATATCGCGGCACAGCGCCGCAAACGTCACGTCGCCCCAGCCCGTGATCAGGTAATCGGCCGCGCGCACGATCGCTTGCTCGCCTGACTCGTGCGACACTTCCGGCCCGCCCAACACGATCACGATCTCGGGCGCAACGCGCTTGAGCATCGCCACGACTTTCGTGGTTTCCTCGACGTTCCATATATAGACGCCAAAACCGATGATCTTCGGCGGCTTCAACAGCAGCCTCTCGACGATTTCGGTGGTCTTGGTGCCGATGACGAATTCCATCAGCCGCGTCTGCTCCTGCAGCGGCCCCATGTTCGCCAACAGATAGCGCAAACCCAG
>CANFGA010000133.1 GCA_947446335.1 Oxalobacteraceae bacterium
ACGAAGTAGTCGAGGCGCGACGTGATCGCTTGCACCTGGTCGGGGATGATGTGGGCCAGCATATCGGTGCCATCTTCTGCGGGGCCTAGCGTATTGGGAATGAGATAAAGGGTGCCGGGCATGTTCATGGAATATTCAGTTGTCAAGTTGGAGGTAGGGTAAGGAAGCAAGCCGGGGTTCAGGCGCTGAAAAACGGCACGCCAGCCTTGCGCAGCATGCCGACCAGCGCGATCAACGGCAGGCCGGTCAGCGCGGTCGGGTCGCTGCTGTCGATCTTTTCGAGGATCGCGATGCCCAGGCCTTCATTCTTGGCGCTGCCGGCGCAATCGTAGGGTTGCTCGATGCGCAGGTAGGCGTCCAGTTCAAGGTCGGGCAAGTCGCGAAACGTGACGATGGTTTGGATGTCTTGCAATTGCGATGCTTGCTGCGGGTCGTCGATGCGGCCATCCCACAGGCACAGCGCGGTATGAAACACCACTTGCCGACCGCGCATCTGTTGCAATTGGCGCAAGGCGGCGCCATGGTTGCCGGGTTTGCCGATCTGGGCGCCGTCCAGCGTGGCGACCTGATCCGAGCCGATCACCAGAGAACCCGGGATGCGTTCAGCGATCGTCTGCGCCTTGGCGCGCGCCAGGCGCAGCGCGGTGGCGCCAAGCAGTTCGCCGGGCAGCGCGCTTTCGTCGATGTCGGGCGCGAGCGCTTCGAACGGCAGGCGCAGGCGCGTGAGCAACTCGCTGCGGTAGGCGGAGCCGGATGCAAGAATCAGGCGAGGAATCAAGCGTGGTGCGGGGGAAGTTGGTATCATTGCAGGGTCCGATGTATTGCCGAAGTGTTGCCGATGCGTTGCTTATGTATTGTTGATGTGTCGTGCAGGCACGTCGTCGACATAAAAAAGATGTCAAGACTTTGACTAGTCGGTAAAAAGCCTGTTATTATCGCAGGTTTTCCGGGGAAAATTCCTAACAATGAATGCTTTTGTGATCGACGCCTTTGAGTTTTGTCGCATCAACGGGAGCCGCGAAGGCACCATGCCTGTCGCTGAGATGACCCGGTTGACCAAGGATTGCTTTGATTCGTCAGGCACGATAGCTTGGCGCATAGACGGCAACGTGGCTGGCAAGACCGGCTACCCGCAAATGACGCTGTCGGTGTCGGGCGCCGTGCAATTGACTTGTCAGCGCTGTCTGGCGCCGTTTTCGTACCAGATCGACTCGTCGACAGTGCTGGTGCTGGCCAAGGATGACGAACACGCCGACGAGATCGATGAATCGATCGACGACGAAGCGATCGATGTCATCGTCGGCACGCGCGCGATGAACGTCGCCGATTTGATCGAAGACGAAGCCTTGCTGGCGCTGCCTTTTGTGCCCAAGCACGACGTGTGCCCCGATTCGACGCTGGTCGACATCGCCGCGACGGAAAAGAAATCGCCGTTTGCCGCCTTGAAGGGGCTGGCATCCGAATAGTTGTTGTCAGCAATACAGAACAAGCAACAAGCACAAAATGTAGCAGGACAAAACGCAGCAGCACAAAACGTGTCAAACGCGTGTTTCATCGAGTACGGCAGTATGCAGTGCAATGTAGTGGTGTTAAACAATGACGGCAGGGTAACTACTTTGCCGCTGGGATACTCGATTGGCATGTATTTGCAAGTCGATTGTGCTAAAATTTTAGAACTTATGTATTAGGAGTCATCATGGCAGTCCAACAGAATAAGAAGTCCCCATCCAAGCGCGGTATGCACCGCTCGCACGACTTTTTGGTCGCGCCGCAATTGGGTATCGAGCCAACCACTGGCGAAACACATTTGCGTCACCATATCAGCCCTAACGGCTTTTATCGTGGCCGCAAGATCTTCAAGACCAAGAACGACGAGTAATCGCTGTTTTTGCGCAGTAACTTGGAAGCGGTGCCGCGTGGTATTTTGGCGTGGCGCCGCTTTTTTTTTATCGGATGCAATTCAACACACTGTCATTTTGAATCACGCTAACTGTGGCTGGCTTGTGCGCCTTGCATCAGTCCTGATCCGATTCGCCTATTGCCGCAGCTTGCTCTCGCGGTATTGAATCAAAAAAATGACAATCAAAATTTCCATCGACTGCATGGGCGGAGATCATGGTCCCTCTGTCACCATAGCAGCAGCAATTTCCTTTGTAAGACGCGAACCTGAAGCCGAGCTGATCCTGGTCGGCCTGGAGCAGGTGATCCGCGCCGAACTGAAAAAAAATCAAGCCGACGATCATCCGCGTCTGTCGGTCGTGCACGCCACGGAACAAATCACGATGGACGATCCGCTTGAAGTCGCTCTGCGGCGCAAGAAGGATTCCTCGATGCGCGTGGCGATCGAACTCGTCAAGAGCGGCGCGGCGCACGCGTCCGTGTCTGCCGGCAATACGGCGGCGTTGATGGCGGTCTCGCGCTATGTGCTGAAAACCATGGACGGAGTCGACCGGCCCGCCATTTGCAGCATCTTGCCCAATCAAAAAGATGGTCCGACTTACATGCTCGATCTGGGCGCCAACGTCGATTGCGAACCGCATCATCTGCACCAGTTCGCAGTCATGGGTTCGGTCCTGGTGTCAGCCATGGAGGGCATAGAGCGTCCCACGATCGGGCTGCTCAACGTGGGCACCGAAGACATCAAGGGCAACGACGTCGTCAAGCAAACGGCCAAGCTGCTGCAAGCGGACCATGCGCGCGGCGTGCTCAATTTCTATGGCAACGTCGAAGGCAATGACATCTTCAAGGGCACCACCGATATCGTCGTCTGCGACGGGTTTGTCGGCAATGTGACGCTGAAGGCGGTTGAAGGCCTGGCGCGCCTGGTCAAGGATGTGATGGGCACCGAGTTTCGCCGCAATGCGCTGACGATGGCCGGCGCTCTGCTCGCGAAGGGCGCGTTGACAGCGATCTCGAACCGGCTCAATCCTTCGCGCTACAACGGCGCGAGCCTGCTGGGTTTGCGCGGTCTGGTGTTCAAGAGCCACGGCGGGGCCGATGCCTATTCCTACGAATGGGCGATCCGCCGGGCTTTCGATGCCGCAAAAAATGATGTGCAGGCGCATCTGACGACGATGATCGCCGATCTGATGCCGCGCGGCGCAGGCAATCTTGCCGATGCCGCCGCCAGCAGCGCCACAGCCAGCAAAAGCTCAACAATTTAACCGATGGGTATCGCATGACTTCGTACAGCAAAATTATCGGAACCGGCAGCTATTTGCCGCAAAGACGGGTGACCAACCAGGACCTCGCCGAACAAATGGCGGCCAACGGAGTCGAGACCTCGGATGAGTGGATCGTGTCGCGCAGCGGCATTTCGGCGCGCCACTATGCGGCGCCCGAACAGAATTCGTCCGATCTGGCGGTGGAAGCGGCCAAGCAGGCATTGCAGATGGCCGGCTTGCAGCCCAACGACATCGACTTGATCATCGTCGCCAGTTCGACGCCCGACTTTTTCGGCAGTTTTCCGAGCACCGCCTGCATCGTCCAGCGCAAACTCGGCATCACCAATCACAGCGCCGCGGTCGACGTTCAGGCGGTCTGCAGCGGCTTCATCTACGGTGTGGCCACCGCCGACAGCTTCATCAAGTCGGGCATGCACAAGAATGTGCTGGTGATCGGCGCCGAAGTGTTTTCCCGGATACTCAATTTTGAAGACCGCGGCACGTGCGTGCTGTTTGGCGATGGCGCTGGCGCTGTCGTGATGACCGCCTCCAGCGAACCGGGCATCCTGGCTGCCAAGTTGCATGCCGACGGGCGCCACGCAGGCATCCTCAGCGTGCCGGGCAATGTGACCGGCGGCGCTTTGGCCGGTAGCGCCTTCTTGTATATGGATGGCCCGGCCGTGTTCAAGCTCGCCGTGTCGCTGCTCGAAAAAGTAGCCACCGAGACGCTGGAGCAAGCCGGAATGCAGTCCAGCGAGATCGACTGGCTGGTGCCGCATCAAGCCAATTTGCGCATCATGACCAGCACCGCGAAGAAACTCGGTTTGCCGATGGAAAAGATGGTGGTCACCGTCGATCAGCACGGCAATACGTCGGCGGCGTCGATCCCGATGGCGCTCGACGCCGCGGTGCGCGATGGCCGCATCAAGAAAGGCGAAGTCATCATGATGGAAGGCGTCGGTGGCGGCTTCACCTGGGGCGCCGTGCTGGCCAGGATGTAAGTTGGCCGGGTTCGGCTGCTTCATACCAACTACATCAACACTCATCGACAGGATCACCCATGACGCAATGTGCATTTGTTTTTCCAGGCCAGGGTTCGCAAGCGATTGCGATGCTCGACGGTTTTTCCGGCAATCCGGTGGTGGCGCAGACAGTGGCAGAAGCATCGGATGCGTTGCAGTTCGACCTGGGCAAGTTGATCACCGAAGGGCCCAAGGAAGAGCTGGACCTGACCACGAATACCCAGCCGGTGATGCTCACGGCTGCCGTCGCCGTGTATCGGGCCTGGATCGCCGCTGGCGGACCCGCGCCGGCGCTGGTTGCCGGTCATAGCCTGGGGGAATATTCGGCCCTGGTGGCCGCCGGCGTGATCGCCTTCAAGGATGCGGTGCCGCTGGTGCGCTTTCGTGCGATGGCGATGCAAGAAGCGGTGCCGGTGGGGCAGGGCAGCATGGCTGTCGTGCTCGGCTTGTCGGATGACGACGTGTGCGCTGCGTGCCTTGAGGCAGTGGCGCAAGATCCATCCTGGGTAGTTGAGCCGGTCAATTTTAATGCGCCGGCCCAAGTGGTGATCGCAGGCCATGCGCCCGCAGTCGAGCGCGCCTGCGAACTGGCCAAGGCCAGAGGCGCCAAGCGCGCGATGAAATTGCCGGTATCGGCGCCATTTCACAGCTCGTTGCTGAAGCCAGCCTCGGACCGTTTGCGCGCCTATCTGGCAGATGTCCCTTTCTCGGCGCCACAAATTGCGCTGATCAATAACGTCGACGTGGCCATCGCCACGGATCCGGTCGAGATCAAGGATGCGCTGGTGCGTCAGGCCGCTTCCCCGGTGCGCTGGGTCGAGACGATACAAAAGATGGCCCAAGGTGGCGTGACGCACGTCGTCGAGTGCGGCCCCGGCAAGGTGCTGATGGGCTTGACCAAGCGCATCGATGCGAGCCTGATTGGCGACGCGATCGTCGATCAGGCATCGCTGGAACGGATGCTGGCCGCGCTTCAGCAAGGTTGAGCAGTTTTTGAAAAAATCATAAGGAAATCATGAACTTAGTCAATCAAGTCGCTTTGGTGACCGGCGCATCGCGCGGCATCGGCCGCGCCATCGCGCAAGAGTTGGCCAGGCAGGGCGCAACCGTGGTCGGCACTGCGACGACCGAGGCAGGCGCGCAAGCGATCTCGGATTATCTGGGCGTATCCGGCAAAGGCATGGTGCTGAACGTGACCGATGCAGCGCTGTGTCTGCAAGTAGTGGCTGACGTGCAAAAGCAATATGGCAGCCTGTCGATCCTGATCAACAATGCCGGCATCACGCAAGATCAGTTGGCGATGCGGATGAAGGACGAGGAATGGGATAGCGTCATCTCGACCAATCTGTCGGCGGTCGGGCGCATGTCGCGCGCGGTGCTGCGCGGCATGATGAAGGCCAAGGCCGGTCGCATCATCAGCATCACCTCGGTCGTCGCCTCGTCCGGCAATCCGGGCCAGATGAATTATGCGGCGGCCAAGGCTGGCGTCGAAGGGATGAGTCGGGCCCTGGCGCGCGAGATCGGCAGTCGCAACATCACCGTCAATTGCATTGCCCCCGGCTTCATCGATACCGACATGACCAAGTCGCTCAGCGCAGAGCAGCATGCTGCCTTGTTGACCCAAATTCCGCTGGCGCGCCTGGGTGCGCCAGAAGATGTCGCCGCCGCCTGCGCCTTCCTGGCGTCGCCGCAAGCAGCTTACATCACCGGCAATACCTTGCATGTCAATGGCGGCATGTACATGAATTGATGGAAGATTTGATGTCATCCTGGACATGAGCACTTTGCGCTTGCCGTGGGGTGATCTGGTTTTGCGCAGCGTCGCTACAGTCAGCGGCAGCGCCGGTCAAATTCGCAGCAGATAGTGAAATTAGTATTCAAGCGTGCAAACCTGATAAAATGCGCGCACTTTCCGTAACACACACATTGGAGCCATAACATGTCGGATATTGAACAACGCGTTAAGAAAATCGTCGCTGAGCAACTGGGTGTCGCTGAAGTGGACATCAAGATCGAATCTTCGTTCGTCGACGACCTGGGCGCGGATTCACTCGACACCGTCGAACTCGTGATGGCGCTGGAAGATGAATTTGAAATGGAAATTCCTGACGAACAAGCTGAAAAAATCACGACAGTGCAACAGGCAATCGATTACGCCACTGCACACGTGAAAGCCTAAGTCTGTTTTTTTGACTCCTGGAGAATAGTTTGATCCGTTCTAAAAACCGCCGTGTAGTGATCACCGGCCTGGGCTGCGTTTCACCTGTCGGCAACACCGTTGCCGAGACGTGGAGCGCAATTACCGGGGGCAAGTCAGGTATTGCCAATATCACCAAGTTTGATGCATTGCCTTTTTCGACCCAGTTTGCCGGTGAGGTCAAGGGCTTCAATATCGAGGACTATATCCCCGGTAAGGATGCCCGCCACATGGATACCTTCATCCATTTTGGCATGGCCGCTGGCATTCAAGCCATGGAAGATAGTGGCCTGGTTGTCACCGAAGAAAATGCCGAGCGTATCGGCGTCATCATCGGTTCCGGTATCGGTGGCTTGCCGCTGATCGAAGAGACCAAGGGCGATTACGAGAAACGCGGCCCGCGCCGTATTTCACCATTTTTCGTGCCGGCCTCGATCATCAACATGATCTCGGGCAACCTGTCGATCAAATATGGCTTGAAGGGTCCGAATCTGGCCATCGTCACTGCCTGTTCGACCGGTTTGCACAGCATCGGTGCTGCAGGGCGCATGATCGAGTACGGCGATGCCGACGTCATGATCGCCGGTGGCGCCGAAGCCACGATCTCGCCACTCGGCCTGGGCGGCTTTGCCTCGGCCCGTGCCCTGTCAACGCGCAATGACGATCCGGCGACCGCATCGCGGCCGTGGGATCGCGATCGCGACGGCTTCGTGCTCGGCGAAGGCGCCGGTGTCATGGTGCTGGAAGAGTATGAGCACGCCGTGGCGCGTGGTGCCACGATCTACGCCGAATTGCTTGGTTTTGGCATGAGCGCCGATGCCTATCACATGACGTCGCCGCTGGAAGATGGCAGCGGTGCCAGCAAGTGCGTGATTTCGGCGTTGAAGAATGCCGGCGTCAACCCGGATCAGGTGCAGTACGTGAATGCACACGGTACCTCGACTCCATTGGGCGATCTGGCTGAAGTGAAGGGCATCAAGCGCACTTTCGGCGACCACGCAAAAAAACTGGTAGTCAATTCGACCAAATCGATGACCGGTCACCTGCTTGGTGGCGCCGGTGGCATCGAGGCGGTATTCACTGTGCTGGCGTTGCACCACCAGGTGTCGCCGCCAACGATCAACATCTTCAATCAGGATCCGGCTTGCGATCTTGATTTCTGCGCCAACACGGCGCGTGACATGAAGATCGATGTCG
>CANFGA010000134.1 GCA_947446335.1 Oxalobacteraceae bacterium
ATCGCGGACTGGATCGCATCGTTGGCCGAGGTGCGGAAGATGTAGTTTTCCGGCTGTTTGGCGAATTGCTGGGTGATGATCGAGCCGGTGGCGACGTTGTTGATGACCGGGATCTTGGCATCTTGGTAGAAACGCTGGGATGCCAGTGCGACGCCGGTGTTGATGAAACCGAGCGTGGCGATGACGTTTTCCTTGTGAATCAATTCCTGGGCTACTTGCACGCCGCGTTCATTCTTGGCTTCATCATCGCGTTCGACCAGTTGCAACTGACGGCCCAGCACGCCGCCGGCGGCATTGATCTGGGCCACGGCCAGCTTCACGCCATCGCGCATCGAGGTACCCATCGGCGCCGAGCCGCCGGTGAACGGCCCGGTGACGCCGATCTTGATCGGCTCTGCCGCCATGCCGAAGGCGGACCAGGTCAACAATGCTGCTGCCACTACGAAATTCATTTTGCGGTTCATGTCATCCTCTGTTTAGAATTGGTTTGCACTTGCACGTCTTGAGCCTTGAGCCATCAGTCGTGAGTGCGTTCGGTGCTGCGCGCCGATGTGTCCCGGCGTTTGGTTCCTGATTTTTTGATGGAACGCTTGGGCAGATACTATACGAAGAAGAATTTCAAAGCATCTTCTTTTGAAGGAATTTTTTTCAATGCAGTGTGAATTTTTTTCAGGTGGAGCATGTCCGATTGTGTTGCATCACATTAATAATATCGATGCTATCAGGCAAGACTTTTGCGCAGCCAGTTGGAAAACGCCACACATTCCCAGCGCTGCATGACATCCGTACCCCAGCACAGATAGTAAGCGTTGGGGCTGGCGACATCGTTGCTGTAGAGCCGCATCAGTGTGCCGTTGGCGAGCCAGGGTGCGGCCAGCTTCACGCGCCCCAGCGTGATGCCCAGGCCGGCCGTTGCCGCATCACACATCAGGCCCAGATCGTTGAAGTGCGAGCCTTCGAGCGGCTCCGGCCAGTCCAGGTCGTTGCCGGCAAACCAGGTCAGCCATGGTTCGAGCGGGCTGCGCAGCAAGGATTGGCCCAGCAAGTCTTGTGGCGTGTCGAATGGGCCATGCTCGCGCAGATAGGCTGGGGATGCCATCGGCGTGACGTCGTCCGTCATCAGGCAAACATGTTCGACATCGCCGTAGGCTCCGCTGCCGTAACGGATCATGATGTCGCCATCCTTGGGTAGCGCATCTTGCATCGGATTGGCCAGATGCAAGATCAGGTCGATTTCAGGGTAGGCTTCGATGAACTGGTGCAGGCGCGGGATCAGCACGGTGCGCAGGAAGGTTGGCGGAGCGGCCAGGCGCAGCTTGCATTTGCCCGAGCCGGAAGTATTAACCGGAAACTTTTGCAGCAACGACAATCCTTCGCGCACGTGGGTCAGATAGTCGTTGCCGGCGGCGGTGAGCGAAAAATCGCTGCGGGAAAACAGTTTGGCACCGATGCTTTGTTCCAGTTGCCGGATGCGGTGGCTGGCCGCGCTGGGTGTGACGCACAATTCTTCTGCCGCCAACGTGACGCTGCGCAGGCGCGCCAGCGCTTCGAATGTCAACAGGCACTGAATAGGTGGGATGCGCGTTTGCATCGAAGGTCGTTCCAGGTCGATCATCTTGTGCTGCAGGTCCTTGTTGTCAAAGCAGGTGCTGCCGAAGGCCGTGCCGGTGCTGAACCGGGCCGGACACTATAGGCATAGAGCACTGAGTATATACAGAGGCATCAATTTAATGTATGGTGCACCTCTATATTATCGTATCCATGCTTGCGCACTCAATTTTGCCGCATGGTTTTCCCTCCGCGCCGACGGTCTGCCGGGGTTCTCCCTCCTGCGTCCAGAGCCCCTGGCCTGCGCGGCACACATCACGAATGGCGCTGCGGGAACCCCGGATGACCGGTTTGTTTGGCGCAGTGTTGTTTATTGAAGAAAGCATGGCTTCCACTTGCCTGGGGGCACATTAAAATTTATGTCTGAAACAGCGTCCAATAACATTGCCCCCACCACCTCGACGGCTGCGCCTGCGGTGCGCTTCGCCGACTTCGGCCTGGCGCCCGAGATCTTGCGCGCACTGAGCGATCAGGGTTATGTCAACCCGACCCCGATCCAGGCCGAAGCCATTCCCATCGTCTTGCAAGGCCACGACGTGATGGGTGCGGCGCAAACCGGTACCGGCAAGACGGCCGGTTTCGCATTGCCGATCATCCAGTTGCTGTTGGCGCATGCCAGCAGCAGCATGTCGCCGGCGCGCCATCCGGTACGGGCGCTGGTGCTGGTGCCCACGCGCGAATTGGCGGTGCAGGTGGGCGAGAATGTGAAAGCCTATGCCCAGCACACGCCGCTGCGCTCCACCGTCGTGTTCGGCGGGATGGACATGGCGCCGCAGACGGCGGCACTGCGCGCCGGGGTTGAAATCGTCATCGCCACGCCGGGTCGTCTGCTCGACCATGTGCAGCAAAAGACGCTGAACTTGTCGCAGGTGCAGATCCTGGTCATGGATGAGGCCGATCGGATGCTCGACATGGGCTTCTTGCCCGACTTGCAGCGCATCATCAACCTGCTGCCGGCGCAGCGCCAGAATCTGATGTTCTCGGCCACGTTTTCGCAGGAAATCAAGCGTCTGGCCGGTACTTTCTTGAACAGCCCGATCACGATCGAAGTGGCACGCAGCAATGCGACCGCCGACAAGGTGACGCAAGTTGTCTACAAGGTGGCTGATGAAGACAAGCGCGATGTCGTCGCCCACTTGATCCGCGGGCGCTCCCTGAAGCAGGTGCTGGTGTTTTCCAATACCAAGATCGGCGCTTCGCGCCTGGCCCGTCAACTGGAGCAGGAAGGCGTGAAAGCAACCGCGATCCACGGCGACCGGACCCAGCAAGAGCGCATGGCGGCACTCGAAGCGTTCAAGAGCGGCGCGATCGACGTGCTGGTGGCGACCGACGTCGCCGCGCGCGGCCTCGACATTTCCGATCTGCCTTGCGTGATCAATTTCGACTTGCCCTACAGCGCCGAGGATTACGTGCACCGGATCGGGCGCACCGGCCGCGCCGGCGCCTCCGGGGACGCGATCTCCATTTTTTCCGACAAGGACGAGCGCTTGCTGGTCGACATCGAAAAACTGATCAAGCAAACCATCACGCGCGGCGAACTGACTGGCTTCACGCCGGCAGCCAGCCGCGTCCGTGCGCCTGCCGGCGACAGTGTCGAGCGTCGCCCTGCGCCACGCCGCAGCGAGTCCGAGGCCCGCGCGCCGGCGGTCAGATCATCCGAGCGGCCACCCGAGCGCTCGTTCGAACGTTCAGCCGAGCGGTCAACCGAACGTTCCGGCGAGCGCAGCAGCCGCTCGCCATCGATCTATGGTTCGGGCCCGATCGGGCGCCGTGAAAAGGTCGATCCATGGTTTTCGAAACCGTATGAGCCAGCCAAGTCGACGCTGCCGGCCGTGGGCAGCACGCCGCCAGCAAAGCCAAAACACAAGCTCGCTGCCTTGCTGGGTGGCTTGCTGAAGCGCTAGTTGCTCAGTCGATTGAGTTGATCGCAGTCTTGTCCGCGCAATGCGGGCAAGACACTTCATAAACATACAGCGGCGACAATTGCTGGCGCGGGGTGACCACGGCGCGGCAAGCGAAGCATTGCACCGTGGTCGCTGGTTCGAGTTGCGGGTTCAGCGCGGTGCGATAGTCGAATACGAAACAGTCACCGCTGTAGTGGGCTGCGCCGACATCCTCGAAATACTTCAAAATCCCGCCATCGAGTTGATAGACGCTGTCGTAGCCGATGTTTTTCATGTGAATCGCGGCTTTTTCGCAGCGGATGCCGCCGGTGCAAAAAGTCACCACGGTCTTGCCGTCAAAGTCACTCTGGTGCTCTTGCACCATCGCCGGAAATTCGGTGAACTTTTCGATCCGGTAATCGACCGTGTTATCGAACGTGCCGACATCGACTTCAAACGCATTGCGGGTATCTAACATGACGACCGGCTTGCCCTCGTCATCGTGCCCTTGATCAAGCCAGCGCTTCAATGTTTGCGCTTGCACTGACGGCGCACGGCCATTTTCAGGCTGGATCAACGGCATGCGCATCGTGATGATTTCGCGCTTGAGCTTGACCAGCATCCGCTTGTGCGATTGCTCCCCGGAATAACTCTGCTTGACCTCGATGTCGGCCAGGCGGATATCGCTGCGCAGCCATGTCATGAATGCGTCTATCTCCAGGCGCGGCCCCGACAGGAACAGGTTGATCCCTTCCGGCGTGAGCAAGATGGTGCCTTTCAAGCCCAACTCCTTGCAGATGGCCTGGAATTGCGGGCGCATGGTCTCAGTATCATCGAGCCCGACGAATTTATAGGCTGCAATATTGACGTGGGTGACGGGGGCGGCGGCCTGAGCCTGTAAAGGCGCTGCGGTGGTGGTGGAAACTGACATGAGTGTGCGATCGAGGTGGATTTTGCAGCCGTCATTATAAGCTGTGGCGATCAGCGGACCAGCCATCAGGCGCGGTAAAATGCACGGTGACAGCAAACGAACGGTAAAACAGCATGGCAATCGAATTGATGGACGAAGCAGCAAGCACAGTAGCAAGCGCAGCAGCAACCCCGGCGGCAAGCAACATGGTGCCAGCAGGGCCCGGCTTTGTTCATTTGCGGGTACATTCCGAGTATTCGATCGTCGATGGTCTGGTGCGGATCGACGATATCGTGGCCGCCGCCGCTCGCGACAAGCAAGGTGCGCTGGCGATCACGGACTTGGCCAACCTGTTTGGCATGGTCAAGTTCTACAAGGAAGCGCGCGGCAAGGGCATCAAGCCGGTGATTGGGGTCGATGTCTGGATCACCAATGACGATAACCGCGACAAGCCGTCACGCCTGTTGTTGCTGGCCAAAAACCGCACCGGCTATCTGCAACTGTGCGAATTGCTGTCCAAGGCCTGGCTGACCAATCAGCACCGTGGCCGCGCTGAAATCCGCGTCGAATGGCTGCAGGCGCTCGCTGCCACCGAATTGAGCTTGCTGCCCGGTGTGAGCGCGGCAAATGGCTTGATCGCCTTGTCGGGTGCGCATTTTGGCGATGTCGGGATCGCGATTGAAAATGGTAATCTGGAACTGGCCGAGCGCTGCGCCACGCGCTGGGCTGCGCTGTTTCCCGGTCATTTCTACCTCGAAATCCAGCGCGCCGGCCAGCCGCATCAGGAGTTGCAGGTGCGTCACCATGTGGCGCTGGCAGCCAAGCTCGGCTTGCCGGTGGTGGCGACCCATCCGGTGCAATTTCTGTCGCAGGACGAATTCATCGCGCACGAGGCGCGCACCTGCATCTCGGAAGGCGAGATGCTGGCCAATGCCAAGCGCGTCAAGCGCTTCAATGACCAGCAATCGTTCAAGTCGCAAGCCGAGATGGCGGAACTGTTCGCTGACTTGCCGCAGGCGTTGCACAATTCGGTCCACATCGCCACGCGCTGTAATCTGACCCTGGTGCTGGGCAAACCGCAATTGCCGAATTTTCCAACCCCGCCCGGGATGACGATCGACGAGTTTCTGGTGGCCGAAGCACAGGCTGGCCTTGAAGTGCGGATGCAGCAACTGTATCCCGACCCGGCCAAGCGCGCGGCGCAGAATCAGCGTTACCAGGACCGGTTGAAATTCGAAACCGACACCATCATCAACATGGGCTTCCCCGGTTATTTTCTGATCGTGGCCGAGTTCATCCGCTGGGCCAAGGAAAACGGCGTGCCGGTCGGCCCCGGCCGCGGTTCCGGTGCCGGTTCGCTGGTTGCGTACTCGCTGTTGATCACCGACCTCGATCCGCTTGCCTACAACCTGCTGTTCGAACGCTTCCTGAATCCGGAACGGGTCTCGATGCCCGACTTCGACATCGACTTTTGCCAGGAGGGGCGCGACCGGGTCATCCAGCACGTCAAGGACTTGTACGGCAAGGAAGCGGTATCGCAGATCGCCACCTTCGGCACGATGGCGGCCAAGGGCGCGATCCGCGACGTCGGCCGCGTGCTCGACTTCGGCTACAACTTTTGTGACGGCATCTCGAAGCTGATCCCGTTCAAGCCGGGCAAACCGGTCTCGATCGCGGATGCGATCAATGAAGAGCCGCAACTGGCCGAGCGCCTCGAAAACGAAGAAGAGGTCAAGCAATTGCTTGACCTGGCGCAGCAAGTCGAAGGCATCGCGCGCAACATCGGCATGCACGCCGGCGGCGTCTTGATCGCGCCGGGCAAGCTGACCGATTTCTGTCCGCTCTACACCCAAGGCGGCGACGCCAACGTGGTCTCGCAATACGACAAGGACGACGTTGAAGCGGTCGGCCTGGTCAAGTTCGACTTTCTGGGTCTGACCACGCTGACGATACTCGATCGCGCTGTGCGCTACATCAAGCAGCTCGACCCGGCCCAGGCTGATTTCGATTTGTCCAAGCTGCCGCTGGACGACAAGGCGTCGTACGAATTGCTGACCAAGGCCAGGACCGTGGCGGTGTTCCAGCTCGAGTCGCGCGGGATGCAGGGCATGCTGAAAGATGCGCGGCCCGACCGTTTCGAGGACATCATCGCGCTGGTCGCCTTGTACCGACCGGGCCCGATGGACCTGATCCCGGATTTCTGCAAGCGCAAGCACGGCGAGCGCTTCGATTACCCCGATCCGCGCACCGAAGGCATCTTGTCCGAAACCTACGGCATCATGGTGTATCAAGAGCAGGTGATGCAGATGGCCCAGGTGGTGGGCGGCTACTCGCTGGGCGGGGCCGACATGCTGCGCCGCGCGATGGGCAAGAAGAAGGCCGAGGAAATGGCCGAGCATCGCCAGATCTTCCGCGATGGCGCGGCCAAGGATGGCTTGTCCGAAGCCAAGGCCGACGAGATCTTCGACTTGATGGAAAAGTTCGCCGGCTACGGCTTCAACAAGTCGCACGCCGCCGCCTATGCGCTGTTGTCGTATCACACCGCTTACCTGAAGGCGCACCATACCGCCGCCTTCATCGCCGCCAACTTGTCGCTGGCGATGGATGACACCGACAAGATCAAGATCCTGGTGGTCGATGCGCTCGAAGTGTGCAAACTCACCTTATTGCCGCCCGATATCAACCTGTCGGATTATCGCTTCACGCCCGACGGTGCGCCGCCGTCAAAGTCGGGCAAGCGCGTCTCGCAGATACGCTACGGCCTGGGCGCCGTCAAGGGCTCGGGCCAGGGCGCGATCGAAGCCATTGTCGCAGCGCGCCAGAGCGGACCGTTCACCGATCTGTTCGATTTTTGCAAGCGCGTCGACAAGCGCCAGATCAACCGCCGCACGATCGACTCCTTGATCCGCGGCGGCGCCTTTGACTGCTTCAAGGTCGATCGGGCGATCCTGCTCGCATCGGTACCGTTCGCGATGGAGTGCGCCGACCAGAGCGCCAAGGCAGCAAATCAGGTCAGCCTGTTCGACGGCGACGCCAGCGACATGGTCGCGCCGCCCGAATACGTGAACGTGGCGCCGTGGAGCGACAAGCAGCGCCTGACCGAAGAAAAGATCG
>CANFGA010000135.1 GCA_947446335.1 Oxalobacteraceae bacterium
CCGAGCAGCGCTTGTGCCACGCCCAGCCCAGACTTCAAGCCATCTTCGTGGAAACCATAACCGGTCCAGGCACCGGCAAACCAGGTTTGCTGCCTGCCCTGGAAAGCGGCCAGTCGGCCCTGCGCCGCGATCGCACCAGCGTCGAACACCGGATGGGCATAATCATACTCGCCGATCACGGTCGCCGGATCCGGCGCATCGATCGCATTGAGCGAGACGATCACGGGCGTGCGAAATGGCAAGGGCTGCAACTGGTTGATCAGATAATGGACGCACACGCGCGCCTCGTGACCGGCCTGCCCTTGGTAATTCCAGGCCGACCACGCCTTCCGGTTCGACGGCAGGCAACTGGTGTCGGTGTGCAGCACGGCTTTATTGGGCTGGTAAGCGATGGCGGACAGCACCGAGCGCTCGTCGCTGCGCGCGTCACCGAGCAGCGCCAGTGCCTGGTCGCTGTGACAGGCGAGCACGACATGATCGAAATGCTCGACGCCGGCAGCGCTGTCTAAACGCACCGAGCGGGCGCCGCCGGCGCCATGGCGGGTCACCGAGCGCACCGGGCAAGCGATGCGGTGCTGGGGGATGCCAGCGAGCATCTTCTCGACATAGACGCGCGAACCGCCCGTCACCGTGCGCCATTGTGGCCGGTCATTCACTTGCAGCAAACCATGGTTGGCGCAAAATCGCACGAAGGTCGATACGGGAAAAGCGAGCATTTGATCGGGCCGGCAAGACCAGATGCAAGCGGCCATCGGCAACAGATACCAGGATCGGAACTCGCTACCGTAGCCGTTGACGTCAAGAAACTCACCGAGCGTCAAGGCCGGCATCGAAGCGGGCGCGGTGGTGGCGAGCGCACCCGCCTGGCGGTTGAAACGCAAGATATCGCGCACCATGCGCAAAAATTTCGCACTGAGCAGGTTGCGGCGCTGAATGAAAACGCTGTTCAAATTGCCGCCTGCCCATTCCAGCACCCGCGCGCCCGGTCCCGCGCCCAGCGGCAGCTTGACCGAAAAAGACATCTCGCTATCGGAACTGGGCACCTTCAACTGGTCGAACAATTGCACCAGTTGCGGATAGGTAGCGTGATTGAAGACCAGAAAACCGGTATCGACGCCGTGCGAGACGCCGTCCAGACGCACGTCCACCGTATGGCTATGTCCGCCAAAATAATCGCCTTGCTCGAACAAGGTCACGTCCAGACCTTCCTGGGCCAGCCTCCACGCACACGACAAACCGGAGATGCCGGCACCAACCACTGCTATTTTCATGATTTTCCGCTGAAAGTTTTTTTGTCCAGGACAAATGCAATACACTGTCGATGATCCGTCAATTGTTGATTCATGTCAACTGTGTGTGTTCTCCGATGCTTGGCTTGCCAATACTTGTACGGATCCGATGCCGCATTTGGATTCAAGCACTTGAGCATGGCAGCGATGCCGCATGTCATGGCGATGCAATAAATTTTCATAAAGAAAGAATGTAAAATGGCACTTTTTCAACATTCCATGCAACACCCCAAGATGATAGTGACAGTCCATTCCATGCCAGAGTCAGACCTGCATGTCAGTTGAACACCCCCTTGCTCCGAGCAGCATCAGTGACGTTGAGCGCGACACCGGCGTCGCCAAGGAAACCCTGCGCGTCTGGGAACGGCGCTATGCATTCCCGCAACCACTGCGCGACGCACAAGGCGAACGGCTGTATCCGGCAGAGCAAGTTGCCAAGTTACGCCTGGTCAAGCGCCTGATGGATCTGGGCTATCGCCCCGGAAAAATGATGGCGCACGACGAGAGCCAGTTGCAGGAATTGGCTGAACGCACTTGCCATGTTGATTTGCAGCAGCTGGATCTGAAACTGGAATCCTACTTAAGCTTGTGCAAGACGCACCAGATCGATGTGCTGCGCAGCACCTTGTCGCAGGCGCAACAGGAACTCGGACTCAAGCGTTTTGTCATCGACGTCATCGCCCCTTTGACAACGCAAGTTGGCACCGCATGGGTCCGCGGCGACTTGACCTTGTTCGGAGAGCATATGTACACCGAGGCAGCGCAAGCGGTGCTGCGCGCGGCCATCTTTGCACAAGCTGCGACCTTGGGCATCGCCACGCCGCGCATCCTGTTGACCACGTTGCCGCAGGAACGCCACGGCATTGGCTTGCTGATGGCGGAAGCGCTGTTCGTGGCCGAAGGTGCGCATTGCATCTCGCTGGGAGTGCAAACCCCGTTGCTCGACATCATCGAAGCGGCCCGCTCGCAACAAGCCGACGTGATTGCGCTCTCGTTTTCCAGCGCGATGAATGCGCGCCAGGCGATGCAAGGGTTGAGCGCGCTGCGCGCCGCCTTGCCGGTGACAACCGCATTATGGGTCGGCGGCAGTTGCTCTGCACTGAGCAAGCGCCTGCCACCGCTGGTGCGCGTGCTCACGCTGGGCGAAGTAGGCGCCAGCGTGATGCAATGGCGCAACCAGAGCACGACTGGCGCAGCCGATTGAGGCGTTCCAGCGCAAAACGGTTGCAACGACAGTTGCAACATTAGCAGTCTGAACCGGGCCGGCGCTCTGGTAAAATGGTCGGCACTCCTCGTGCCCGGCGCCGCCTGGCATCTGCTTGCAGCTCCCATTGCCGACCACTCATGTTCAGTTTCTTCAAGAAAAAACCTGCTGCCCCCGAAATAGCGCCGCCCAAGGCTGCACCGCCCGAGATCACCGCACAGAGCGCAGCCTTGAGCGTGCCGGTGAAACAATCCTGGATCGCGCGCCTGAAGGCTGGCCTGTCGAAGACCTCATCGAACCTCTCGGTGCTGTTCGTCGGCGCCAAGATCGGCGACGAACTGTATGAAGAACTCGAAGCAGCATTGCTGATGTCGGACGCCGGCATCGACGCGACCGCATTCCTGCTCGCGGCACTGAAGAAAAAAGTCAAGGAAGAAAAACTGCTCGATGCCGCCGACGTCAAGGCGGCGCTGAAGACGCTGTTGATCGACTTGCTGACACCGCTGCAAAAACCGTTCGAACTGGGCCGCCACAAGCCGATGGTGATGATGATTTCCGGCGTCAATGGCGCCGGCAAGACCACCACGATAGGCAAACTGGCCAAGCATTTGCAGGCCCACGACCAATCGGTGCTGCTCGCTGCCGGCGACACGTTCCGCGCTGCGGCGCGCGAGCAATTGATGGTCTGGGGCGAGCGCAACAACGTCAGTGTGATCTCACAAGAGTCGGGCGACCCGGCCGCTGTCGCGTTCGATGCAGTGCACTCGGCCAAAGCGCGCGCCATCGATGTGGTGATGGTCGATACCGCAGGCCGGCTGCCGACCCAATTGCACCTGATGGAAGAATTGAAAAAAATCAAGCGCGTCATCGGCAAGGGGATGGATGGTGCGCCGCACGAAACCTTGCTGGTGATCGACGGCAACACCGGCCAGAATGCGCTGGCCCAGGTCAAGGCCTTCGACGATGCGCTGGGCTTGACCGGTCTGGTCATCACCAAACTCGACGGCACGGCCAAGGGCGGCGTGCTCGCTGCCATCGCCCGGGTGCGCCCGGTGCCGGTCTATTTCATCGGCATCGGCGAAAAAATCGAAGATTTGCAACCATTCATCGCCGCTGACTTCGTCGACGCGCTGCTGGGATAGGCCGCCATGATCGAATTCCAGCACGTTTCGAAGCAATACTCCCCTGATGCGATGGCGCTGTCCGATGTCTCGTTGAATGTGGCCAAGGGTGAATTGGTGTTTCTGGCCGGCCCATCCGGCGCAGGCAAATCGACGCTCTTGAAAATGATCGCCGCGATGGAACTGCCCAGCAGCGGCAACGTGATCGTCAATGGCCAGGACATCGGCAAGATCAAGCCGGCCGGGCTGCCGTTCTTGCGCCGCAATCTGGGCTTGATCTTCCAGCAGCAACGCCTGCTGGTGGACCGCTCGGTGCTGGCCAACGTGATGTTGCCGCTGCTGGTGACGGGCGCACCGAAGCTGGCCGCAGAACAACGCGCCCGCGCGGCGCTGGACAAGGTCGGCTTGCTGGCGCGCGCACTATCGCTGCCGCAAGAACTGTCAGGGGGGGAACAGCAAAGGGTGGCAATCGCGCGCGCGATCGTGAACCGGCCGCAGATCATCCTGGCCGACGAACCGACTGCCAACCTTGATCGCGCCAGCGCCAACCTGGTGCTCGATGCGCTGCGAGCATTCCACTCGGTCGGCGTCACTTGCGTGATCTCGACCCACGATGAACAGGAACTGGAAGGCGCTACGCGCGTGATCCACCTGAAACAAGGCCAGTTGATCGACGGAGCTATCGGATGAAAAACTGGTTCAGACAGCACCGCTACGCGCTCGGTTCCGCGCTGGCCCATCTGCGCAAGTCGCCGGGTGGCTTCGTGTTCAATATCGTCGTTGTTGCGCTCGCGCTGGCGCTGCCTTTCGCCGGCTTGACGCTGCTCGACAATGTGCAACCGCTGTCGCAGCAACTGTCGGTCGATCCTGAGATGAGCCTGTTCCTGAAGCAAGACTTGAAACGCGCCGAGGCCGAGGCGCTGGCGCCGACGCTGCGCACCGCGTTGAATGACAAGCGCGCCAGAATCGCCTTCATCCCGCGCGAACAAGCGCTCGAAGCGCTCAAGAACAAGAGCGGCCTGGCCGATGTGCTGGCCACGCTGGGCGAAAATCCCTTGCCGGACAGCTATGTGCTGACGCTCGACACCTTCAAGAACAACGCCAATGCCGGCAATATCGATGCCCTCGCAGAGCGCCTGCGGGCACTGCCCGGCGTCGACACGGTCCAAGTCGACTCGGCCTGGGTCAAGCGCCTCGCCGCCTTGCTGGGCGTGCTGCGCCTGGCCCTGCTGCTGCTGGCCATCACGCTCGGCACGGTCGTCATCGCCGTCATCTTCAATACGATCCGGCTGCAGGTATTGACGCAGCGCGATGAAATCAGTGTCTCCAAGCTGATCGGCGCCACCGATACCTTCATCCACCGCCCTTTTTATTACACCGGCGCCCTGCTCGGCTTGTGCGCCGGCGCCGTGGCGCTGGCCAGCGTGGCGCTGGCGCTCAATCCCTTGAACGCGGCCATTGCCGCATTTGCCGAGCTCTATGGGTCGCAATTCCAGTTGCAAGCACTCGCACCTCTGTCAATGGTCGCCTTGCTGGCGCTCAGCGCCAGCCTGGGCTTGATCGGCGCCTTGCTGTCGGTACAACGCCATCTGGCCCGCATGAGCTGACACCGCCGGCTATGTTCGCTTGCGCACGGAAAACCTGCTGCGCAGTCTGTAGCATGTTGCCTTCGGTACGCAATCAGGCGGCAGTCAAGAGAGGCATCCATCAACGCTGGACAAGCACTTTTCTTGACACAACGCAAATACATGAGCGATTGCGCATTCGTGATGCTCTGACAGTGCGGTCGGTGACTACAATAAGCCGATCGAATCTGCCAAGAGCCTTGAATTGCCGCGATTCAACCCTATGTTGCGACCGGGATCGCAAGGCGCCATTGGATCGCGCTATTGCAGTCATTAAAACAGGCAATTGGCACTCGGTATCCGAGAGTGCTAAGATGGTTTCTATTGCTTATGGACAAACGAACAGATGCTGTCCAATTGCGTTGCCGGCAAGATGCAACAGGTAACAAACAGTAACAAATCGTGCCCGCGCATGGCCTGCATGGCAATGTTGAAGCATGGCACTACCAAATAGCGAGGAAATATAAAATGAATAAAATGTCCATCCATTCCGCCTTGGTTACCGCCAACGAACGGACTTTGGGCCTCGGGTTCACTGGCAATCTCGGTAACCTCGACGCCTACATCTCAGCGGTCAATCGTCTGCCACTGTTATCACACGAACAAGAAATTTCTCTGGCAACGCGCTTGCGCGAAGCCAATGATCTGGCCGCCGCGCAAGAGCTGATCCTGTCGCACCTGCGTCTGGTGGTATCGATCGCGCGTGGCTATCTGGGCTACGGCTTGCCCCATGCCGATCTGATTCAGGAAGGTAACATCGGCTTGATGAAGGCAGTCAAACGTTTCGATCCGGATCAGGGCGTGCGTCTGGTGTCGTACGCGATGCACTGGATCAAGGCCGAGATGCATGAATACATCCTGAAAAACTGGCGCCTGGTGAAAGTGGCAACCACGAAAGCGCAGCGCAAGCTGTTCTTCAACCTGCGCAGCCACAAGCAGGGATTGGATGCAATGACGCCGACCCAGATCGATGCACTGGCCACCTTGCTCAATGTGAAACGCGAAGAAGTGATCGAAATGGAAACGCGCTTGAGCGGGCGCGATATCGCGCTGGAAGCGCCCACCGACGATGAAGACGACAAGTTCTCGCCGATCGCCTACCTGTCATCCGATCAAAGCGAGCCCACCAAGGTGCTGGAAGCGCAGCAAGTGACGCGTTTGCAATCGGAAGGACTGGAAACAGCGCTCGGCAAACTCGATGTGCGCTCACGCCGCATTGTCGAAGCGCGCTGGCTGGCCAACGATGACGGCTCCGGCGCCACGCTGCACGCGCTCGCTGGCGAATTCGGCGTATCGGCCGAGCGTATCCGCCAGATCGAAAGTGCGGCATTGAAAAAGATGAAGGGCGCGCTGACGGCCTTCATTTGAGGCCTGCCCCGGATCAGGGGCCAGCTGCTGCATCGATACAAAAAAAGCGCAACATGCGCTTTTTTTACGACCATCTTGCCAGGCGCATCTGCGTCAGGCGGCCAGACCCTTGTTTAACAACTCGGCCACCAGCTCATTGAGATCGACTGCACGCTCTTTTGCCAGCGCCTGCAATTGCAGTACCAGAGCGCTGTTGAGCTTGACCGCAAACGGCACCAGCCCCAATTCCTGATCGCGCTTGCGCTGTTCGCGCCGGTCCACGGCGACGACATCGCCATTGCCAAAGCCGGCTGCGCCAGGCGCGGCCATTTTTCCCATCAATTTCTTGGCGTCGCTCTTCGCCATTCCGGTCTTTTTCACTGTACTGATCCTGTTTGATTCAAAATCGCCATTTTACGCGAAAATCCCCTGCATTCCGACGACTTGGTCGCCAGAATGCAGGGGATCGCCAGCTGCCACCGGGCAGCCGTACACCGCCTTGCCTGATTACAGGTGCGGCGTAATTTGTGGCATCAAGTCCTCGAACGTGCGGCCGCTGCCGTTTTCGCCGATCGCATGCATCTTCCATTCGCCGTTATGGCGGTACAGCTTGGCCATGATCTGCGCAGTGTGGGCGCCCTGCACCGACAGGTTGAAACGCGCCACTTCCTGGCCGTTGGCAGCGTTGATGATGCGGCAATAGGCATTTTCAACTTGCGAGAAATTCTGTCCGGTGAAGCTGTTGACGGTAAACACCAGACTCTTCATGCCTGCGGGAACCGCGCTCAGATCGACATTGATCTGTTCATCATCGCCATCGCCGGCACCGGTGCGATTGTCGCCGGTGTGAACGATGCTGCCATCGCGGCTCTTCAGTTGGCGGAACCAGACGAAATCGACCG
>CANFGA010000136.1 GCA_947446335.1 Oxalobacteraceae bacterium
TAGACGCTCTGCGCCGGTGCACTCCAGTCGATGCGGCCATCTTCGGGTTTGCGCCCGCCGAAATAGCCGCCCTGGGTCAAATCGTTGGCCAGTTGCGGTGCATTGCCTGCAAGCAGCGCCGGCAGCACCGACCAGAGCGTTTGTTCGGCGGCGACGGTGACCTTGCCGAAGACTTCAAATGCCGTGTCGTCGGGCAAGATCGGCACCGCAGTCTGGGCCACGATGGCGCCGGCGTCCGGTTTCACCGTCATCCGGTGCAAGGTGGCGCCGGTTTGCGTGGCGCCAGCCAGCACCGCCCAATTGACGGGCGCGCGACCGCGAAATTGCGGCAGCAGCGAGCCGTGCATGTTGTAGGCTGGCGCCACTGCCAGCACGCTGGCCGGCAGCATGTGGCGGTAATAGAAACTGAACAAAAAGTCGGGCTGCAGCGCTTGCAACTGGGCCAGCAATGCCGGTTCGTTGGCATTGCCTGGCGTGATGAAGGCGATGCCTTCTTCCGCGCACAGCGCGGCCACCGAGGCGAACCAGATCGATTCCTGCGGGTTGTCTTCATGCGTGACGACCAGTCGCACATCGACGTTGGCCGCCAGCAGCACTTTCAGGCAGCGCACCCCGACATTGTGATAGGCAAACACCACCGCGCTCTTGCGCTGCAGTGTCGTCAGCGCGGGCATCAGCGCCCCACCGTGCGTTTTTCCAACGCATCGGGCACGATCGGACTTTGTCCCGGCAGGTTCTGCAGTATGGTTTGCACCACGTAGCGCGGCCGCGCGCGCACCTGCTGGAAAATGCGGCCGACATATTCGCCCAGCAAGCCGATGCCGAACAGGATCACGCCCATGAAGAAGAAGGCGATCGCGAACAGCGTGAACACGCCCTCGGCTTCGGCGCCCAGGATGAAGCGGCGTATCAGCAGCAGAAATACCAGAATCCCGGAACCGACCGACAGCATCATGCCCAGCATCGAAAAAATTTGCAGTGGGATCAGCGAAAAGCCGGTGACCAGATCGAAATTGAGGCGGATCAGGCTGTACAGCGAATATTTCGATTCGCCAGCCGAGCGCTCTTCATGTTCGACCGTGATCTCGGTCGGCTTGCGCGCGAAGGTGTAGGCTAGCGCCGGCACGAAGGTATTGACTTCGGCACACTGGTTCATCAGGTCGACGACGTTGCGGTGATAAGCACGCAGCATGTTGCCCTGATCGGTGATCTTGATGTTGGTGATCCGTTCGCGCAGGCGGTTCATCGCCTTCGAGGCCAGCGTGCGCCAGGCCGAATCTTGACGCTTGCGGCGGATCGAACCGACATAGTCGTAGCCTTCGCGCATCTTGGCCACCAGATGCTTGATTTCCTCGGGCGGATTTTGCAAGTCGGCGTCGAGCGTGACGACGATCTCGCCGCGCGAGGCTTCAAAGCCGGCTAGGATCGCCATGTGCTGGCCGTAATTGCCATTGAACAGCACCACGCGCGTGACATCGGGGCGCAGGCGGAACTGTTCAGCCAGTATCGAGACCGAATTGTCGACGCTGCCGTCGTTGACGAAGATGATTTCATAAGCGATCTGCAGCGCGTCTAGCGCCGGATACAGGCGCGCGAACAATGCAGCGAGACCGGCTTGCTCGTTGTAGATTGGAATCACGACCGATACTTCCGGCTTCACCGTCACCGTGCTCGTCATTGGTGCTGACGCGCTCATCGTGCCAGCACCAGCTTGACTGCAGCGACGGCGCGCTCGACATCGGCCTTCGTCATCGCATAAAACAGCGGCAAGGTCACCGTCAGGCGGCCGATTTTTTCCGCCACCGGGAACATGCCGGCGTGAAAGCCGCGTTCCTTGTACAGCGTAAACAAATGAATCGGCGCGTAATGAAAGCCGGTGCCGACCTGCAGCTTGGCCATGCTGGCCATGAACTCGGCGCGCGTGCCGGGGCCGCGGTCGGGCAAGATGATTTGAAACAGATGCCAGTTGCTGTTTTCCATGTCGGCGATCGGCAATTGGGCGCCGGTGGCTTGCTCGAAGTCGGGCCCGAACTGGCTGAAGTAATGCTGCGCCAGCGCGCGCCGATGCACGGTGACCGCCTCGATGTTGGCCATCTGGCCCAGGCCGATCGCTGCGGCGACATCGGTCATGTTGTACTTGCCACCAAGAACGTCGACATCGATGCCGTCGAGACCGCTGCGGCTCACGCCTTGCAGGCGGAATTTTTCGGCCAGGCGTGCTTCATCTTCATTGTTGAAGACCAGGCAACCGCCTTCGCCGGTGGTGATGTTCTTGTTGGCCTGGAAGCTGAACGAGACAAAGTCACCGAACGAGCCGATGCGCTGGCCTTTCCATGTTGAGCCGATCGCCTGCGCCGCATCTTCGATCACGCGCAGATTGTATTTTTTGGCGATCGCATACAGCCGGTCCATGTCCAGCGGCAGACCCGACAGATAGACCGGGATGATGGCGCGGGTGGCGGGCGTGATGGCCGCTTCGAGCAAGTCCAGATCGATGTTGCGGGTGCGCGGATCGATGTCGGCAAACACCGGCGTGGCGCCCACTTCGATGATCACGTTGGCGGTCGCGACCCATGAAATGGGGGTCGTGATGACCTCGTCACCGGGGCCGATGCCGGCCACGCGCAGCGCGATTTCCATCGTGCAAGTGCCGGAATTGAAGGTGCGCACCGGTCGACCGCCGAAATAGTTCGATAGCAGCGCTTCGAAGGCTTGCACTTTCGGGCCGCTGGTCAGCCAGCCCGAGCGCAACACGTCGGCAACTGCAGCGATCGTCGCTTCATCGATCGTCGGCTTGGAAAAAGGCAAAAATGGCAACACTGGCAAGGCAGAAGTCATGGTTCTCGATTCATGTGTTCGGTGATGCAAGATCCCAGCCAGAGTTGCTGCGGCGGGACCACGATGGCGCTATTTTAACGCCATCGTTTCGCGCAGTGCGGGAAATTCAAGTGCGCGCGATCAGCGCCACGCCCACCAGAATGATGCCTATCGCCACCATGCGCTGCAGCGAGATCACTTCGCCGAGGAAATACCAAGCCCCCAGCGCATTGAGGATGTAGCCCAGCGACAGCAGCGGGTAGGCGATTGTGACATCGACCCGCGACAAGCCGATGATCCAGACCACGACCGACAGCACGTAGCAGGTCAGGCCACCCAGAATCGGCAACTGGGTGGCCAGCTTGATGCCGGTGGCGAACCAGTTGTCCATCGTCAAATGGATCGCGCCGACCGCATTGGTGCCGGCCTTGAGCAGCAGCTGGGCCACTGCATTGAGGCAAACGCCGGTAAAGATGAAGCCGAAAGTAGTGATGTTCATGTCATGTTTTCTTGCAGTATCTCGTTACAGGTTGGCGATCACGGTGCGCCGCGTATCCTGGACCACCAGGCGCATCGGCACGCCGCGCGCGCGCAAGTCTTCATAGATTTCCTTGCGGATGATGGCCACCGAGCGCACGCCAGCCTTGGCATCGCGGGTCCAGATATCCACGAATGCATCCACCGTCGGTATCCCCAGTTCGGGCTGCTGTTCCAGGCCGAAGCTGAACTCATCGCGATAGTCGACCAGGGTCACGGTGCGGCGCAGATAGAACGTCAACGATTGCTCGTAGGTGCCGACCGAATAGATTTTCGTCTCCGGTTTCAATTCGGCTTCGATCTTCGGCACCAGCGCCAGACCGGCGCGGTGATGGCCGTAAGTCTCGAAGCCGGTCAGCAGCAATTGGGTCGCGATGAAACCGGCGCCGGCCAGCGTCAAGACCGTCAGATCGTGGCGCAGCTTGTAGGCCGAGCGCAGCGCCAGCAAGCCGCCAGCGAGCGCGATCACGCCGGCCGCCAGCGCCCATGGCTGATAGGCCAGCAGCAAGCCGACTTCGTCGGGATGGCTGGCGGCACCTGGCATCCGTGGCACCAGCGCGATGCCGACGGCGCCGATCAGCGCCAGCAGCGCCGCGGCCAGCATCGCGCTGCGGCGTGTGACTTTTTCCAGATGCAGCGCCAGCAGCAGCGCCAGCGCGGGAAAGATCGGCAAGACATAGCCGGGCAGCTTCGAGCTCGAATAGCTGAAGAACACGAAGATGAACACGGCCCAGATCAGCAGCAGCAATTTGGGCTGAAATATTTCTTTCTTAGACGCGCCCTGGTCGCGCCGCATCGCCTGCAGCAGACTCTGTGGCAGCAGGCCCAGCCACGGAACGATGCCGGGAATGAGCATCGTGAAAAAATAATACCAGGCGCCTTCGCGCTTGTGCGCCTTTAGGAAAAAACGCTCGAAGTGCTCGTGAATGAAAAAGAAATGCGGCTGTTCCGGATTCTTCAACGCGACCAGCACGAACCAGGGTGCGGCGATCGCGAAAAACAGCAGCAAGCCTTTGCCGAGATGCAATCTGCCCCAGATCGCCCAGTCGCGCGCAGCCAGCGTGTACAGCACCAGCACGCCGCCCGGCAGCACCAGACCGATCAAGCCCTTGGCCAGCACGGCCAGCGCCATCCCGGCCCAGCACACCAGCATCCAGTTGCGCCGTTCGCTGGCGCTGGCCTGGTCGCGCTGCGCGACCAGGAGGGCGCACAAGCTGATCGTCATCATGCCCGACAAGCTCATGTCGAGCGAATCGATCTGGCCCGAGGCGACCCAGAAGAAGCTCGAACCGAGCACCAGGGCGGCGTAAAAGCCGGCGCGGCGCCCGAACACCTTGACGCCGGCACAGGCGACCATGAACACGCCGATCAAGCCGCACAAGCCGGTCCACAGCCGCGCCTGCCATTCGCCCAGACCGAAGGCGCCAAACGAGAGCGCATTCATCCAGGTTTGCAGCGGCGGTTTTTCGAAATATTTGATGCCGTTCAGGCGCGTCGTGATCCAGTCGCCGCTGACCAGCATTTCGCGTGCCATTTCGGCGTAGCGGCCCTCGTCAGGCGGCACCAGCGTGCGGATGCCCAGCACATACAACCAGACCAACGTGAAACTGACCAGCAGCGACCAGGCCAGCGTGTTCGACTTGTGCAATTGGTTCATCAGACGGTCGCGCCTGCAACGGTGTCTGCGGGCGCGGCGATGATCAGGGCCAGCGTGACCTTGCGGCCTTCGCCCATCAGAATGTTGTAGGTGCGGCAGGCAGCCTTGTTGTCCATGCATTCGACGCCGATGCGGCGCATCGTCAGTTGCGCAGTGAGGCGCGGGTGGACGAAGTGCTGACGGCTGCCTGTGCCGAGGATCACGACATCAGGGGCGTCGGCCAGGATTTGTTCGAAATGCAATTCCGTGAGTGCATCGAAGTTGGGCACCGGCCAGTCGCGCGGCGCCGTTTCAGGCATCACGATCAGGCTCATGGCAAAGTGTTCGGCGTTGATGTCGACGCCCGATTCATCGTAGGCGGTAACCGTCTGGTACTGTTTGGTGGCGTTGGCGTGAAGCTTCATGGAGGTAGGCGAGTATCGCGTTGATTGACTGGCAGGCACGCCCGGATGGGCTGTGTCGAAGTGCGTCGAAATGCGGTGTAGTGCGAAACCTTGCCGATGGCGTTACAGCGCGTCCATCTTCGCTTAGTGACCGAAAGCACGCGTTATTGTAGCGTTTTTCGAAGCGGGAACTAATAAGGTTGATAAAATCATGCGCTTTCGGCAAAATGGATGCATTGCAGCATTACAGCATAGTCCCCGGCACTCCCGCGCCACATCACGAAGGATTCATCGTGCGACCGATTCAGAAATCGAACAAATTGGCGGATGTCTGTTACGACATCCGCGGCCCGGTCTTGGAGAAATCCAAGCAGATGGAGGAGGATGGACACAAGATCATCAAGCTCAACATCGGCAATCTGGCCGTGTTCGGTTTCGATCCGCCCGATGAGATCGTGCAAGACATGATCGTCAACCTGCCCAACGCCGCCGGCTATACCGATTCGAAAGGGATGTTCGCACCGCGCAAGGCCGTGATGCACTACACCCAGAGCAAGAACATCGCCGGCGTCACGATCGAAGACATTTACCTCGGCAATGGCGCCTCCGAACTGATCGTCATGTGCATGAATGCGCTGCTCAATTCGGGCGACGAAGTGCTGGTGCCGGCGCCGGACTATCCGCTGTGGACGGCGGCGGTCAGTTTGTCGGGCGGTAATCCGGTGCATTATGTCTGCGACGAACAAGCCGACTGGTATCCCGACATCGACGACATGCGGCGCAAGATCACGCCCCACACCAAGGCGATCGTCGTCATCAATCCGAACAACCCGACCGGTTCGGTGTACCCGGTCGAAGTGCTGGAACAGATCATCGAACTGGCGCGCCAGCACCAGTTGATCATCCTGGCCGACGAAATCTATGACAAGGTACTGTACGACGGGGTGCAACACGTGTCGATGGCCTCGCTGGCCGACGACGTGATGTTCATCACGCTCAACGGCTTGTCGAAAAATTATCGCTCTTGCGGTTATCGCGCCGGCTGGATGGTGGTGTCGGGCGAAAAACGCCACGCCAAGGATTACATCGAGGGCCTCGACATGCTCGCTTCGATGCGCCTGTGCGCCAATGCGCCGGGCCAGTTTGCGATCCAGACCGCGCTCGGCGGCTACCAGAGCATCAAAGACCTGGTCGGGCCGGGCGGGCGCTTGCTCAAGCAGCGCGACCTGGCGCACAAGCTGTTGACCGATATCCCCGGCGTCACTTGCGTGAAGCCGAAAGCGGCGTTGTACATGTTTCCACGCCTCGATCCGAAGCTGTATCCGATCCAGGATGACCAGCAATTTGCCTATCAGTTGCTGGAAGAAGAAAAAGTATTGATCGTCCAGGGCACGGGCTTCAACTGGATCGCGCCGGATCACTTTCGCGTCGTGTTCTTGCCCAATGCGGACGATCTGACCGAGGCATTCGGACGCATCGCCCGTTTCCTCGACGGTTACCGCCGTCGTAACGGCGTCAATTGACCACCGGGCATCAAGCCAATTGCACTCACACTGCACTCACAGTGCACTCACAAACAGCAGAATTGACAATCAAATGAAACCAATCAAAGTAGGCTTGTTAGGCATCGGCACGGTCGGCACCGGCACATTCAATGTGCTCAAGCGCAATCAGGAAGAAATACAGCGCCGCGCCGGTCGCGCGATCGAGATCGTCGCGATCGCCGACCTCGACACCGCGCGCGCCTTGCTGCTGACCGGCGGCGCTTGCAACGTCGTGGCCGACGGCAACCTGATCGTCAACGATCCCGAGATCGACATCGTGATCGAATTGATCGGCGGCTACGGCGTGGCCAAGGATCTGGTGCTCAAGGCGATCGCCAATGGCAAGCATGTCGTCACCGCCAACAAGGCGCTGCTGGCCGTGCACGGCAACGAGATTTTTGCGTTGGCCAAGGAAAAGGGCGTGATGGTCGGTTTCGAGGCGGCGGTGGCCGGCGGCATTCCGATCATCAAGGCGCTGCGCGAAGGCTTGAGCGCGAACCGGATCGAATGGATCGCCGGCATCATCAACGGCA
>CANFGA010000137.1 GCA_947446335.1 Oxalobacteraceae bacterium
GCCAGCGCCGCGTCAATTCCTGTGCAAATGCTGCGCAGCGTTCAGGAATGCCTGCGGTGAAATATCGTCCAGCGCCAGCACCTGGGCTTGTGGGAACAAGGAAAAATTGCGCGATATCGAGCGCAGGTAGGCCGGATCGTAATGGTCGAGCAGCAATTCATCGACCAGTTCCCGCATCTGCCCGGCATTGGCCAGCGCGTGCCAATGGCCGATCTTGTCGCGTCCGTGCAGGCTCACCAGGCAGTCGAGCTGGGTATTGAGCATGGCCGGGTGCTCGGTGAAGTGTGCATAATCTTCCATCAACAGCCGAACCCGGTCCGAGCGAGAGAGCGTCAATGAAATGCAAGGCGCCGCGCGCATGCAGGCGATCACCGATTCAGGCACCCTGAGGTTACCCACTTTCTTGCTTTCCGACTCGACAAAGACCGGGCGACTGGCGTCAAAATGGCGCAAGCGCTGCCAGATGGCGCTTTCGAATGCCTTTTGTGATGGCTGTGGCTGGCTCGGCAAGTTGCCCAGCACCGAGCCGCGATGCAGCGCAAGTTGCTCCAGGTCGAGCACCTGGGCCCCGATCGAATGCAATACCTCGAGCAAGCGACTCTTGCCGCTGCCGGTGGTGCCACAGATGACGGTGAAGGGTACTGCCAGCGGCTGCGCCATCGCCTGGTTGATGTAATTGCGGTAAGCCTTGTAGCCGCCCTCCAATTGGATCACCGGCCAGCCAACCTTGGCCAGGATATGGGCCATGGCGCCGCTGCGATTGCCGCCGCGCCAGCAATAGATCAACGGGTGCCAATCGCGCGGCTTGTCCAGCCAGAGAGTTTCGATGTGATGGCCGATGTTCTTTGCCACCAGTGCGGCACCGACTTTTTTTGCTTCGAACGTGTTTACTTGCTTGTACAGCGTGCCGATCTTGATCCTTTCGTCGTCGTCGAGCACAGGACAATTGATGGCGCCTGGCAAATGGTCGATCGCAAACTCGGATGGGCTGCGTACGTCGATGATGGCATCGAAGCCATCTAGTCGAGACAAGACTTCTTCAAAACTTTGTATTGCTGGATACTTCATCGTAGTTTGAGTAGTGGGAGTAAATGGGGCCAGATGTTGTTCAAAATGATAGGATGGGCTTGCGCTGTCGGATGCAGTCGGTCGGCCTGGAACAAGTCATTGGATACGCCGTCCAGCATGAACGGTACCAGCGGTACCTTGGTTTCCTTGGCCAGGGTGCCATACACGGCAAAAAACTGATCGGCGTAATCACGTCCGTAGTTGGGTGGCAAGCGCATGCCTATCAGTAATACCTTGGCGTTCGATTTTTTCGCCAGTGCGATGATCGCGCGCATGTTTGCGGCAGCAGCAGCCACCGGCAAGCCGCGCAAGCCATCGTTGGCACCCAGTTCGACGACGACGATCGCTGGCGCATGCGTCTTCAGCAGCGCCGGCAGGCGGGTGCGCCCGCCACTGGTCGTTTCGCCGCTGATGCTCGCATTGACGATGGCAGCGTCGATCTTTTCCGCCTTCAGGCGTTGCTCGAGCAATGCCACCCAACCGGTGCCGCGACTCAAGCCATATTCTGCAGACAGGCTGTCACCGAGCACAAGCACGGTTTTTGGTGCAGAATGGGCGCTGCCGGCATAGGCTGCGCTTGCCAGCAGCAGCCACCCTGCCATCGCCAGCCATGAACGCCTGCGCGGCGCCACAGCGAATGTAGCGCGGACATCAGGGCGCCCGATTACAGACAATTTCTCACGCATTTTTTTAAGATAGATCAGCATGCCAGAACTTTCAAAAGCAATTTCCACGGATTTCCTTCCACATTCATCGGCCGCCGGCCATGATGCCAGCGCCGCCGCGAAGCAGCCGGCGCCCATCGCGATCGAGGTTGTCAATCTGTCGAAGCGGGTGGCCGACGCCAGCGGCGAGCTAACAATTTTACACAGCATCAATTTTACCGTGCAACGCGGCGAGACGCTCGCTATTGTCGGCGCCTCCGGTTCCGGCAAGTCCACTTTGCTCGGTTTGCTGGCCGGCCTCGACACACCGTCCGAAGGCCAGGTCGTCCTCGATGGCAGCGACATCTATGCGCTCGACGAAGATGGCAGAGCCGGCCTGCGCAAGGACAAGCTCGGTTTCGTGTTCCAGTCGTTCCAGTTGCTGCCGCATTTGACCGCATTGGAAAACGTGATGTTGCCGCTCGAATTGCGTGGCGCTGCCGATGCCGAAGAAAAAGCGATCGCGATGCTGGGCCGGGTCAACCTGTCTTCTCGCCTGGGCCACTATCCGAAGTACCTGTCCGGCGGCGAACAGCAGCGCGTGGCGCTGGCGCGTGCTTTTGTGACCGAACCGCCGCTGCTGTTTGCCGACGAGCCGACCGGCAGCCTGGATGCCGCCACCGGCGAGGCGGTGATCCAGTTGATGTTCGAATTGAACCGGGAGCGCGGTTCTACGCTGGTCCTGGTCACGCACGATCTGACGATCGCTGCGCGCTGCGGGCGCACCATCACGATCTCGGCCGGACGCATGTCCTGACCTGGTTTGACCGCGTCAAGTCGCGCCGCATATCGGGCGCTCAATGGCTGGACGATCGCTCTTGAAGGTTGCGCTTGACGATCGCGCTGGATGATCCTGCATTGATGATCATCTGATTGATGGCCAGCCTGACCGCCGGGATCAATTCGCCTGCGCTCAAGCCGATCGGCCCGATCCCGGCAGCAACCAGATCATCGGCAGCCTTGCCGTGCAGCCAGACCGATCCCAGTGCTGCTTCCCATGCCGGCCAGCCTTGCGCCAGCAGAGCGCCGCACAGGCCAGAGAGCACGTCGCCGGTGCCGGCCGTGGCCAGCGCCGCATTGCCTGTCGCATTGAGCACGATGCGCCCGTCAGGGGCGGCGATGACGCTGCCCGATCCTTTCAGCACCACGACAGCGCGGTGCTGCAGCGCCAGTTTTCCCGCCGCCGCGACACGGTCAGATTGGACCTGGCGCGCCGGGATGCCGAGCAGGCGCGCCGCCTCCAGCGGGTGCGGCGTCAAGACAATGGCGGCGCTGCGCTGGGCCAGCAACGCTTGCAATGACGCATCCGCTGCCAGCAGGTTCAGACCATCGGCATCGATCAGCAATGCGCTGCTGCTCCCGATCGCGCGCGCCAGCAGGCGGCGCCCGCTTGCGCCGTCGCCCAGGCCCGGCCCGACCACCAGCACTGCGCCATCGACATCGAAGTCATCGGCCTGGCGGCACATCAATTCGGGCTGCGCGCTGTCAAAGGCCGGCGCTGCATCGGGAAAGGCGATGTAGACGCGGCCGGCGCCGCCAAACAAGGCGCTGCGTGCGGCCAGGATCGGTGCTCCCGTCATCCCTTGTGCACCACCCAGCACCGCCACGTTGCCGAAGCTGCCCTTGTGCGTATTGTGGCGTCGCGCGCGCAGATGGGCACCGAAGTGAACCAGCGAGTTCAGATGGGCCGCAGCCGGCGGAAAATGAGACGGGGCGATATCGAGCGATGCCACCTGTACCAGGCCCGCGCAGTCGCGCCCGTCGCAGGTATGCAAGCCGATCTTGTCGCCGATGAAGGTGAGCGTGTGCGTGGCATGGATGGCCACGCCGTCGGCTCCGACGATGGCGCCGGTATCGGCATCGAGGCCGCTGGGGACATCGAGCGCCAGCAGCGCGCAAGCTTGCTGCTCGCTGCAGCTATTGGCCAGCAGCGCGATCTCGCGCAGGCGGCCTGCGAGCGGGCGTTGCAAGCCGATGCCGAACAAGCCATCGACGATCAAGTCCCAATTGGTGTATCCAATGTCAGCGTCTGCGATCGGGCGCGCCGCGCTTGCCTCGGCTTTTGCCAGCGCTGCGCTGCGCTCGGTCGAAGGCGTCCCCGCATCGTCGGCCATCCAGAGCGACACTTGCATGCCCGCATCGACCAGATGCGCGGCCATTTCCAGCGCATCGCCGCCGTTGTTGCCGGGGCCAACTAGCAACAGCACTCGGGCTCTTGGGTGAGCCAGCAGCGCCAGAGCGCAGTCGGCGCCGGCGCGGCCGGCGCGCTGCATCAGCGCCCCCGCAGGCAGCGTCCGGGCGGCAGCTTGTTCGATGGCGCGGATCTGGGAAACGCAATAGAGTGGATTCATGTCGACAACATTAATGCCGATTCCCGCCTGGCGCAAGCAAAACTGTGGCTGAACTGGCATCGATGGCGGCATCGCGGGCGAAAGTGCCAGCGGCGGGGCCTCCAACAGAGGGGCAAACGGGTATAATTCGGCCAAGAACTCGCAATGCCTTGGCAATCCCTCTCGCACCACGCGATGGCTGCACCCGCAGCCGGTCTTGCCGTGATTATTATTACATCATCTACTGCATCATCTACCATTAACCCGCAGCCACGCTGCATCAACCCCCTTTCCATCATGTTGATTCTGCCGGGTTCCAATGCCCTTTCCGTATTTCGCAGCCTGCGCCTGCTGACCGAACTGCAAGCCGTGCTGCCTGCCATTGTCTCGGTGCAAGCGCGCTTCGTGCATTTCATCGACGCCGCACCGTTGTCGCAAGATGACAGTACCCGCCTGGCCGCATTGCTGACCTACGGGCCAGAAGCCGAAGAAGAGCAGGGCGCAGCCGAAGAATTTTTCGTCATCCCGCGCCTGGGCACGATTTCGCCGTGGGCCTCGAAAGCGACCGACATCGTCCACAACTGTGGCATGGCCCACATCAAGCGCGTCGAGCGCGGTGTCGCCTATCGGATCAAGCTCAAGGCAGGCATGCTGGGCATGAGCGCGGCCAAGAAACTGAGCCAGCAGCAGGTTCAAGATGTTGCAGCCTTGCTGCATGACCGGATGACTGAAACGGTGCTGCGCGATGCCAATCTGGCGGTGGACATGTTCCGCACGCTCGACGCGCGTCCTTTGGCATCGATCGACGTGCTGGGCCACGGCAAGGCGGCCCTGGCGCTGGCCAATACCGAACTCGGCCTGGCCCTGTCGGACGATGAAATCGATTATCTGTTCGCCGCCTTCACGAGCGCCGAGCGCAATCCGACCGACGTCGAATTGATGATGTTTGCGCAAGCGAACAGCGAGCATTGCCGCCACAAGATTTTCAACGCCGACTGGATCATCGACGGCGTGGCGCAAGACAAGTCGCTGTTTGCGATGATCAAGAATACCCATCAATTACAGCCCAAGGGCACCATCGTCGCCTACAGCGACAATTCGTCGATCATGGAAGGGGCCACTGTGGCGCGCTTCTACCCGCGCGGCATTGAGCACGACTATGCGTCATCTGTGGAATTGACGCACACCTTGATGAAAGTCGAGACGCACAACCATCCGACCGCGATTTCGCCATTTCCGGGCGCCGCGACCGGTGCCGGCGGTGAAATCCGCGATGAAGGCGCAACCGGGCGCGGCGCCAAGCCGAAAGCCGGCTTGACCGGTTTCACCGTATCGAATTTGCGCCTGCCGGGCGCCGTGCGCTCGTGGGAAAGCGACGCCAGCGTCACAGCGCCATCCGATGCCCCCGGTGTCGATTATGGCAAGCCCGAGCGCATCGCCTCGGCGCTGCAAATCATGACCGAAGGCCCGCTTGGCGGCGCCGCATTCAGCAATGAATTCGGGCGTCCTGTCTTGACCGGCTATTTCCGCACTTACGAACAAAATGTCGGTGGCTCAGGGCCAGATGCCCAGGTGCTCGGCTATCACAAGCCGATCATGCTGGCCGGTGGCATAGGCAGCATTTCGTCGCTGCACACCCACAAGAATGACATTCCGGTAGGCAGCCTGCTGATCCAGCTCGGCGGCCCCGGGATGCGCATCGGCATGGGCGGCAGCGCCGCCTCGTCGATGACGACCGGCAGCAACACGGCCGATCTCGATTTTGATTCGGTCCAGCGCGGCAACCCTGAAATGGAGCGCCGCGCACAGGAAGTCATCAATGCTTGCTGGCAAATGGGCGCTGCCAATCCGGTCATCTCGATCCACGATGTGGGCGCTGGCGGCTTGTCGAATGCCTTTCCTGAAATCACCAACGATGCCCGGCGCGGCGCCATTTTTGATCTGCGCAAAGTGCCGCTGGAAGAGAGCGGCATGGCGCCCAAGGAAATCTGGAGCAACGAATCGCAGGAGCGCTACGTGCTGGCGATCGCCCCTGCCGATCTGGCCCTGTTCGAGGCGCTCTGCGTGCGCGAGCGTTGCCCGTTCGCCGCAGTCGGCGTCGCAACCGAAGAGCGCCAGCTCAAATTGATCGATGACGAACTGGGCAACGTGCCGGTCGACATGCCGATGGATGTCTTGCTGGGCAAGCCGCCGAAGATGCTGCGCGATGTGGTCCATGTCGCGCCGCAATTCCCGGCCATCGATCTGACCGGCATCGACCTGACGATGGTGGCGCAGCAAGTGCTGCTGCTGCCGACGGTGGCCGACAAGTCGTTTTTGATCACGATTGGCGATCGCAGCGTGGGCGGCATGACCGTGCGCGACCAGATGGTGGGGCCGTGGCAAGTGCCGGTAGCCGATTGCGCGGTCACCGCGATGAGCTTCGAAGGCTATCTGGGCGAAGCGATGGCGCTCGGCGAGCGCACTCCGCTGGCGGTCATCAACGCGCCGGCATCGGGCCGGATGGCGCTCGGCGAAGCGATCACCAACATCGCATCGGCGCGCATCAACGATATTTCCGAGATCAAGCTCTCGGCCAACTGGATGGCCGCCTGCGGCCAGCCGGGCCAGGATGCAGCGTTGTTCGACACCGTCAAGGCGATCGGCATGGAACTGTGCCCGGCGCTGGGAATCAGCATTCCTGTTGGCAAGGATTCGCTGTCGATGCGCAGCACGTGGAGCGATGCAGATCAAGCCAAATCGGTCACTTCGCCGATTTCCTTGATCATCACCGCGTTTGCGCCGGTGCAAGACATACGCAAGTCGCTGACGCCGCAAATCCAGCTTGGCGTAGACAGCGTGATGATCCTCATCGATCTCGGGCGCGGCAAGAATCGCCTGGGCGCATCCGCGCTGGCGCAAGTGAGCGGCCAGCTCGGCAATGCAACGCCGGATCTGGACAGTGCAGCAGACCTGAAAGCCTTCTTTACCGCGATCCAGCAGTTGAACAGCGACGGCAAGCTGCTGGCCTATCACGATCGCTCCGACGGCGGCCTGTTCGCGACCCTGGTTGAAATGGCCTTCGCAGGACGCAGCGGCATGTCGATCAACATCGACATGCTGACCTTGGGCGATGAACACTCGGCCGACTGGGGCGACGCCAAGAACTGGGCTGATCAAGTTTCCGAGCGGCGCAATGACTTGACGCTGGCAGCCTTGTTCAGCGAAGAACTGGGCGCCGTGATCCAGGTCCGCGCCGATGAAAAGTCGTTGGTGATGGACGTGTTGCGCTCGCATAATCTGGGCGCTTGCAGCAACATCATCGGCAAGCCCAACGATCGCGATGTGATCGAAATCACGCGCGACGCGAAGCTGATCTACAACCAGC
>CANFGA010000138.1 GCA_947446335.1 Oxalobacteraceae bacterium
GGCCGCGCCCGAGGATGTATTGAGCCGTCTGCCGGTGTATGTATCGCCGGCCGACGTGCTGAGCCCCTACATCGGCTATTCCTATACTTACGATGACAACGTGCTGGGCAACCAGAGCGGCATCGGTACCGGGACCGGGACCGATGCCAGCAGCAGCGGTGATCAGGCCGACACGACCCGCCGCGTGCTGGCTGGTGTGAACATCAGAAAGCGCATCAGCCGTCAGGTATTTTCCGCCAAGCTCGACTTCACCCGCGCCAGCTACGATAAATTGGCCAATCTGAACCACAACAGCAAGGATTTGATCGCCAATTGGAATTGGCATGTCGGCAATCAGTTCGAAGGCAATCTGGGCGCCAGCTATGTGAATGAATTGACGCCGTTTGCCAATCTCCTCAGCCGCGAGCGCAACATGCGCACCCAGCGCCGCGAATTTGTCGAGGGCGGATGGCTGCTCCATCCGAGCTGGCGCGTGCGCGCCGGCGTGGCGCGCGATACGCTCAAATACGAACTGGAAACACAGAACGCGGGCGATCGCAATGAAACGATGATCGAGGCTGGCGTCGATTATCTGGCGCGCAGCGGCAGCACGGCCGGCGTGCAATTGCGCCACACGCGCGGCGACTTGCCCAACCCGCAGCAGTTCGGCACACTGCTGGTCGACAACAGCTACAAGCAACAGGAAATCAAGGCCAAGATCAACTGGCTGCTCACTGGCAAGACCCAGATCCTGTTCCTGGGCGGACTGGTGCAGCGCCAGCATGACGTTTTTCCGGCGCGCGATTACAGCGGCTTGAACGCGCGCCTGATCGCGAACTGGAAGGCGACCGGCAAGACCAGCTTGAATGCGGGGGTCTGGCGCGAAATCGGCGCACTCGATGATTTGACCGCCAGTTATACGCTCAATCAGGGCTTTCATGTCGGTGCCAGCTGGGACATGACCAGCAAGCTGCGCCTCGATGGCTTGATCAAGCACGAGTTCAGCGATTACAGCGGCACGGCCGCGATGGCGTCGCTGCAGACCATCGATCGCAAGGATGTCTTTGATACCGCATCGCTGAAATTGACGTACCGTCCGACCGCGAAGCTGCAACTGGCGGCCATGCTGTACCGCAAGGATCGAAGCTCCAACATCGCAGGCAACAATTATCCCAACAGCGGCATCGCCATCAGCTCCCGTTATGACTTCTGAATTCCAACAAAGCAACACCGTCAATGGCGTCAACGCCGTCAACGACCTTCCGCTATTGTCTTTTTTTAAGCGCGTGCTCGATCCGGTCGTGACTCTGGGCACGCTGTGCCTGTTGATGCTGACCTTGGGCGCGCCGTTTTCCGGCAATTACCTGGTGCTGGCGATCATCGCCTTCTTCATCTCATCGTACGTGCATGACCAGATCGATTCGTATCGTAACTGGCGCCGCGGCCGCTTGCTGGCATTTGCCGGCGACATTTTCTTTGGCTGGGCGATCTTTGTCGCGATCCTCATTTTCATCGGCTATGCGACTGGATTTTCTTACAAGTATTCGGACTCGGTGATCCTGTCGTGGTTCGTCATCACGCCATTCGCCTTGCTGGCGGGCCACTTGGCGCTGCGCAAGGTCGCCTTCAGCTTGCGCCGCGGTGCCCAGATGCGCTCGGTCGTGATCGTCGGTGCCAACGAGGTTGGCTTGAAGCTGGCGGCTCGCATCGCCGACTATCCGCACATGCTGATGGACATGCGCGGCTTTTTTGACGATCGCGATGAAACGCGGCTGCCTGCAAATCTCGATACGCCGCTGCTGGGCAACATGGCGGACATCGCCGACCATGTGCGCGAACACGGCGTCAACATGATTTTCATCAGCCAGCCGATGTCGGCCCAGCCGCGCATCCGGCAATTGCTCGATGAATTGAAGGACACCACCGCATCGATCTACTTTTTGCCCGACATTTACATCTTCGACTTGATGCAGGCGCGCTTCGATCAGATCGGCGGCGTACCCGTGGTAGCGATCTGCGAGACGCCATTTACCGGCGTCAACAGCCTGATCAAGCGCGTCAGCGACATCGTGATCGCGACGCTGATCCAGATCTTGCTCGCGCCGGTGATGCTGGTGATCGCACTCGCCGTCAAGCTGACTTCACCTGGACCGGTCATCTTCAAGCAGCGCCGCTACGGCTTGAATGGCGACGAAATCATCGTCTACAAGTTCCGCTCGATGACCGTGGCCGAGGATGGCGCGAAAGTAACTCAGGCCAAGAAAAACGACCAGCGCGTGACCCGGCTGGGCGCTTTCTTGCGCCGTTCGTCCCTGGACGAATTGCCGCAGTTCATCAACGTCTTGCAGGGGCGCATGAGCATCGTCGGTCCGCGCCCGCATGCGGTGGCGCACAACGAGCAATATCGCGGCTTGATCAAGGGTTACATGCTGCGCCACAAAGTCAAGCCCGGCATCACCGGCTGGGCCCAGGTCAACGGTTTGCGCGGCGAAACCGACACGCTCGACAAGATGGCGGCGCGCATCGACTTCGATCTCGACTATCTGCGCAACTGGTCGTTGTCGCTTGATCTGTGGATCATCTTGCGCACCGTCAAGGTGGTGTTGAAACGCAACAATGCCTATTAATGTAGCCAACAAGTATCAATCAGAGGATCAATCAATCATGAACAAATTCATCATGGGCTTGCTGGCATTCGTGTTCAGTACCTTGAGCCTGGCCGCCAGCGCCGAAGATGTCTTGCTCGGCCCCAGCGATGTGCTGAAGATTTCGGTCTACGGCAACCCGGATCTGGCGCTCGAAACCCGGGTCAGCCAGAGCGGAAGCATTTCATTCCCTCTGGTGGGTCAGGTCGTGGTTGGCGGCCTGGCCGTCTCGGCTGCTGAAAAAAGGATTGCCGGCTTGCTCGTTGGCGGCGGCTTCGTGCTGAAACCGCAGGTCAACATCCTGGTCACGTCGCAGCAGAGCCAGCAAGTGTCGGTGCTGGGCCAGGTTGCCAAGCCGGGCCGCTACCCGATCGACGGCAAGCATAGCCTGATCGATATCCTGGCGCTGGCCGGCGGGGTCGTGGCCGAAGGCGGCGACAACGTGGTCTTGATCCGCAATCGCAATGGCGAGAGCCGCAAGGAAATGATCGACCTGGCCGCGATGGTGCGCTCGGGCGACATGCAAAGGGATCTCGATTTGCGCACCGACGACGTGGTCTATGTCGAGCGCGCGCCCAAATTTTACATCTATGGCGAAGTCCAGCGCCCCGGTCCCTATCGGCTGGAGCGCGACATGACGCTGCTGCAAGTGTTGTCGGTTGGCGGCGGCTTGACCGCGCGCGGTACCGAGCGCGGCATGCGCATCAAGCGCCGCGATGCAGCAGGCCAGATGCAGGAATTCAAGGCCAAGCACGACGACCTGATTCAGGTCGATGACGTCATCTACGTCAAGGAAAGCCTGTTCTGATGCGCGCGCCCGATGAAAAGAAGAACATGAAAACAAGGACACAGCCATGAATCCATCCCAGTTTTTACTGATTTTGCGTGCCCACTACAAGATCATCGCGCTCGCGCTGGTCGTGACGGTGGCGGCCTCGCTGGCCATGAGTTTGCTCAAGAACAAGACCTACAAGGCGACGACCTCGCTGGTGCTCAATTACAAGGGCACCGATCCGGTGACCGGGATCGCGATGCCGTCGCAATTGCTGCCCGGCTATATCTCGACCCAGGTCGACATCGTCAACAGCATGAGCGTGGCCTTGAAGGTGGTCGATGCCTTGGAACTGGCCGCTGGCCCGAAGGTCGAGGCAAGCTTCCAGAAAGCCACCGATGGCGAGGGCAATGTGCGCGACTGGGTCGCGGCCGGCTTGCTGGGGAAACTGGAAGTAGCGCCATCGCGCGAGAGCAGCGTGCTCAACATCACGATCATCGACTTCGATCCGCAGCAAGCGGCCATTCTGGCCAACGCCTTCGGCACCGCTTACCAGCAAATGAGCGTGCAACTGAAGGTCGAGCCTTCGAAGCGCACCTCGGTCTATTTCAACGAGCAGATCAAGGTGCTGCGCGAGAGCTTTGAAACGGCGCAAAAGAAGCTGACCAAATATCAGCAAGACAATGGCATCGTCAATGCCGACAAGAGCCTCGATGTCGAATCGATGCGCTTGAACGAGCTCTCGAGCCAGTTGGTGGCCGCCCAGGGGCTGTCGATGGAAGCGACTTCGCGCCACCGCCAGGCGCAAGGCAGCGGCGCTGCCGAGTCGCCGGATGTGGCCAGCAATGCGCTGATCCAGAATTTGAAAATGGGCCTGGGCAATGCCGAGTCGAAGTTTGCCGAGATCGCGCAAAGGCTCGCGCCCAACCATCCGCAATACCAGAGCGCCAAGGCTGAAGTGGATCAACTGCGCGGCGACTTGAAGCGCCAGATCACGGCTGCCTCGAATGCGATCGGCACCAATGCCTTGATCTTGCAACAGCGTACCGGCGAGACCAGCGCCGCCCTGGCGCAGCAAAAGATCAAGGTCTTGCAGCTGAACCGCACGCGCGATGAATTGGCCATCCTCGGCAAGGAAGTCGAAAGCGCCCAGCGCGCCTATGAAACCGTCGCCCAGCGCTTGCTGCTGACCAATCTCGAAGGCCAGTCCAACCAGTCCGACATCGCGGTACTGACGCCGGCGCTGGCGCCGATGCAAGCGTTCGGTCCGAAGATCTTGCTCAACACCTTGCTCGGCCTGGTGGTCGGCACGCTGCTCGGTGTCGGCGCTGCGGTGCTGATCGAATTGCTCGATCGGCGCGTGCGCTCGGCCGACGATCTGGCCGATGCGGTCGGATTTCCGGTGCTGGGCATCATCAAGAAAACCCATGCCGCAGTGCGCGCAAGTGCCGGTCAGTCTGGCCCCGCGCCGGCGCTCTGATCACGCGCAGCAATCAACCTGGAAAACAACATGACAGACACCGCGACAAACACCACGACGGATGCCCGCAACAAGCTCGCGCAACGCTCGATAGGCGCGATCTTGATCGATGCCGGGCGCTTGAGCCCGGATAACGCCGACATCATCTTGCGCCTGCAGCGCGAACGTGGCACCAGCTTCGGCGAAACCGCGATCAGGCTAGGTTTGCTGACCGAGGCCGACATCGAACTGGGCTTGTCGCGCCAGTTCAACTTCCCCTATCTGGTGAAGGGGCAAAGCCAGGTCAGCAGCGAACTGATCGCCGCCTACGAGCCGTTCGGCACCGAGGCCGAAGCGCTGCGCGCGCTGCGCAGCCAGTTGATGCTGCGCTGGTTCGATCGCGCCCAGGGGCGCAGCGCGCTCGCGATCACCAGCGCCGGGCGCAACGAGGGCCGCAGTTTTCTGGCCGCCAACCTGGCGCTGGTGTTTTCCCAACTCGGCGAGCGCACCTTGCTGATCGATGCCGACATGCGCAACCCGCGTCAGCACCAATTGTTCGGGCTGGAAAACCGCAGCGGCCTGTCGGCGCTGCTGGCGGGGCGCTGCGAAGTCGATGCGATCGCCACCATTGCCGCGCTGCCCGATCTGGCGGTCTTGAGCGCCGGCGCAGTGCCGCCCAATCCGCAGGAATTGCTGGCGCGGCCATCGTTCCAGCAATTGCTGGAGAAAATGGCGCTCGAGTACGACGTGATCCTGATCGACACCCCGGCGCTGGACGCGTGCGCCGATGCCCAGAGCATCGCCGCGCGCGCCGGCGCGGCGCTGGTCGTGGCGCGCAATAACGTCAGCCACGTGCGTTCGCTGGGCAATCTGGCCGATGCGCTGAGCCAGGCCAGCGTGGTCGTCGTTGGCTCGGTGCTCAATGAGTTCTGATGCCAGGATCGGGAGCGCGGACCGGATGAACAGCGGCCAGCCGAACCCGAATTCCAGCCGGATCACGATCAGCGTCATCGTGCCCGCCTACAACGTCGAGCACTACTTGGGCTCGGCGCTGGCCTCGTTGTTCGATCAGAGCGTGCCGTTCGATGACATCATCATCGTCGACGACGGCAGCAGCGATGGCACCGGCGCGCTGGCCGACAGCTATCGCGACCGGGCCGGGGTCAGCGTCTTTCATACGCAAAACCAGGGCCAGGGCGCGGCCAGAAATCTCGGATTGACCCAGGCCAGCGGCGACTATGTCTATTTCTTCGATGCCGATGACTTGCTCGATCCCGGCTTTGTCGCGGCGATGCACGCCAGCCTGGCAGCGCGGCCCGATCTCGATATCGTCTATTTTTCCGGGGCCTCGTTTCTGGACCCTGGCTGCAGCTCGCCCTATCTGCCAGCATATGACCGGAAAATCGCGATGGAATACGGCAGCGGCATCGCGGCCACCGGCGCGTTGCTTGAGCGCGATGTCTATTTCGCCAGCCCCTGCCTGTACCTGTCGAAGACGGCGCTGTGGCGCGCGCATCAATTGAAGTTTCTCAGCATCGTGCATGAGGATGAAGAAATCATCCTGCGCCTCAGTTGCGCCGCCGGCGCTTCGCTGTGTCTGCGCGAGGTGTTCTTTCAGCGCCGCATCCGCGCCGAGTCGACGATGACGCTGCCCAAATCGCAGCGCAATGCGATCGGCTACTTCCAGACGCTGGAATCGATCGCGCTGTACTGCCAGAAAAACAGGCAGCGCGTGGCGCCGATCCGGGCCGCTCTGACCCGGCGTTTTTACAATCTTTTGCGCGGCTACCTGGCGCTGTGCCAGACGATCGGCGCGCGCCCGCAATACCGCAAGCTGGGCGCGCTGCTGGTCAAACTGGGCCGTCCGCCCGGCCTGCGCCAATGCTATGAAATGGGCGTGTCGCCAGCCTGGCACGCCAGAATTTCGCAGATCAAGAGGAAATTATGCAAATAATCATGTTCAACATCGTCGCCTTGTTCCACCCCATGGCGCAGCGCGCCGGCAGCCGGGGCTAGACCTTGTCGACGATGTCCAATGCGCGCTGGGTCGCGCTGTCGCAGGCGGCCAGGGTCGTCTCGCAACTGGTCAGCATGACCGTGCTGGCGCGCTTGCTGGCGCCCGAAGCCTATGGCTTGATGGCGCTGGCGGCGATCGTGACCAATCTGGCCTATCTGTTTCGCGACATGGGCACCGCCGCCGCCGTGATCCAAGCCAAGGAAGTGTCGCCCGAGATGGCCAGCACCGTGCACTGGACCAATGTCGCGCTGGGCTTGACGATCGCCGCCTTGATCGCTGCTGGCGCGCCGTTGATGGCGCACCTGTTTCACGAAGCCGGTCTGGCCCAGGTGCTGTACTTGCTGGCCTTCGTGTTTCCGGTCACCAGTCTGGGCGTGCTGCATCAGGCGCTGCTGGAGCGCAATTCAAAATTCTCGGTTGTCGCGCTGGCCGAGATCGCCGCCGCGTTGGCCGGCCTTGCGGTTGCGCTGCTGCTGGCCTGGCGCGGTTTCGGCGTGCTCAGCCTGGTGTTCCAGATCATCGTCTCGACGCTGGTATCGACATTGATCATCGTGCTGCGCTCGAGCTTTCGCCC